>JAAZKC010000003.1 GCA_012800005.1 Acholeplasmataceae bacterium
TTAAAAAAACAAAAAAATGATTTTAATTTAAAATCAAAAAATCTTTTGAAAGAAGAAATATTAAGAAAAAATAATGTAAGAGATGTTAATTTAAAAAATGCCAAAAATCGATATCATCAAAATCTTATAAATAAGCAAAAAGAACTTTCATTATTTAAAATTGCTTGGCAAAATAAATATTTTAATAAAACAGAAGTAGAGCGTCTAAAAAAGGAATATAAGATATCACCTACAAAAGAATTAAAAGAAAAGATTAAGGAACAAAACTTTATTTACAGAGAAAAGAAAATTCATAGAGAAATAATTAAGACACATCAAAAAAACATTAAAGAAATTAAATTAGAGATGAAACAAGCAGTTATAGAGGAAAGAGAAAACAATCTACAATATTTTGCTGCTAAAAATGAAACTATTAAAACTGCTAAAACTAATATTAAAGCATTAAAATTTGAAAGAAAAACACATTATCTAAACCTTTCTCTTGATGAGAAAAAAACTTATAAAAAAATGGAAAAATATGCGCGCCAAGAAAGGATTCAACGCGCAAAGATTAATTTTGATAAATTTGAAAAGAAAATCTTCAAAAAAATCAATCCAGCATATATTTATGTAATACCAGCATATGTTTCTGTTTTAATATTTATCTTATTTCCATTTGTGTTTATGACAGTAGGATCATTATTTAAAATTGATTTAACTAATCTAGGACAGTCACAATTTTTAGGTTTTACAAACTACTACAATAATTTCGTTAAAGACCGAGAATTTCAAATGTCTTTGTATAATACGTTAATTTATTCATTGATGACAGTTGGTTTATTAACGATAGTTACAATTGGAATGGCTGCATGGTTACATCGAGACACTAAAATTCATAATGCAACTCAAACGATGTTGTTCACGCCACATATTGCATCATTTGTAGCAGTTTCAATTTTATGGATTGCGATGCTTAGGCCAGATGGATTAATTAACCAATTTTTAGCCTTATTTGGTATTGAAGGTCCAGGATGGTTAATTCAACCTAACACAGCGTTGTTATCAATTAGTATTGTAACGGTTTGGAAAGATATTGGTTATTATATTTTAATTATTATTTCTGGATTACAATCTATTCCAGCATACGTTTATGAGGCAGCTCAACTTGATAAAGCATCAAAGAAAACACAATTCTTTAAATTAACAATACCACTATTAACACCAACATTAACGTTTGTGTTTATTACAAAGTTTATTAATTCATTTAAAGTTTTTGCGCCAATTGAGATTATGACTAATGGAGGACCGATGGGTTCATCAATGGTTTTAAGTTATTGGATTTATAAAATGGGGCGAGTTGGCTATAACTATGGAGCAGCGATGGCGGGTGCAGTAGTGTTAACGATTATTATCGCAACATTCACAATAATAAATAACCATTTCTCAAAAAGAACAGTTAGGTATTATTAAGGAGTAATTATGGAAAAAGACTTATTATTAAAAGCAAACGAGCCAATCGAAGGTGAATATTATACACCCATTATTAGAGAATTAACAATTAAAGAAATGAAACGTGCTAAACTAAAGCATCGTCTCAAATATGTTTTAAAAATTCTTAATTATTTTTTGTTACTAGGTGTAGGAATGACTTTTGTGTATCCGTTTTTATGGATGTTTTCAATGTCAATTAGACCGCTGCATGAAGCATTATTATTTCCGCCTAGTTTAATAGTTACAGAACCACAATGGCAAAATTATATTGATGCGTGGAACAGAGCTAAATTCAGTCAGTATTTAGGAAATTCAATAACCTATTCTGTGCTTGTATTGGGATTACAATATTTCTTTATTGTTCCAATCGCTTATGCATTAGCAAGAATGGAATTTAAAGGAAGAAAAAGTTTATTTTTAATTAAACAAATTGGAATGATGCTTCCAATGGAGGCAACATTAATTCCGGTGTATTATTTATATGCAAAATTAGGTCTTGTTGATACATGGATAGGGTTAATTTTACCAAGTTTATTTTCAATGTTTGGAATTTATATGTTTATGAATCAATTTAGAACAGTTCCTAATGAAATTGTCGAATCGGCAAAACTTGATAAAACTAAAAATAGAACGATTATGCTTAGAATTATGGTACCAATGATTTTACCAACATTCATAACTCATTTTATTTTAACATTTATTTCAAATTGGAACACATATTATTGGGTTTTAGTTATGACAACAAGCGAAAAACTAAAAACCCTACCAGTAGCAATTAGAGGGCTTTTAAGAGCCGATGGTATTTATCAACCTTGGCACATTGTTATGGCAGGGAATATTTTACAAATTGCACCAATTTTATTAATGTATATTTTTGGTTCACAAAGGGTCAAACGAGCAATGATTGGTGGTCGTAAGATTACTTTTGCGGGCTCAAGTAGACCAGGATTATTTAAGAGAATAATTAATAAATTTAAACAAAAGAAACGAATAACTACAATTAGGGAGGGGTAGTGATTATGAAAAGAATAGTAACAATTATTGTTTTAGTTTTAGGATTTTTTGTACTGTCAAGTTGTATAGACCCTGAACAAACCGAATCGGAAAATGGTGAGATTTATATTGATAAAGAGTGGAATATGTATGAAACTGGTCATACTGTTGATAAGCCAGTAACAATTGATTTTTGGTCAGCAAACTCGCTAAACGACATTCAAGGGCAAGCAATGGCTAATTTAGTTGAAGAATTTAATGAAATGCAACAAGAAAAATATCCAGATAGTGCAATCACTGTAATGCCTTCTTTTAATGGTGGATATATTGTGCAAAATACTAAATTACAATCGGCAATTCCTGCAAATACAAATCCAGAAATAGCGATGGTTGGTGTTTCTTCGTTTTCTTTGTATCATCAAAATGTTATTGATATTAGAGAAGTATTTACTTATGATGAGATAAGAGATATTTTTCCGGGTTTTTTGCAGTTTGCAATGTATAAACATGTCTTTGTTGCTTATCCATATTTTGCAGCATCAAATATTTTAGCAGTTAACAGAACACTATTAGCGCAAACGGGAATGCACATTCCAACTGTTGATGAAATAGTTAATGATCCGGAAAATTCTATTTGGACATGGGAATATTTAGAAGAAATATTAAGGGCAGTTAGAAACTTAGACGGTGCAGTGGAAAATAATATATACGGTTTAGCAACCACAGGAATTCCAATTTATGAATCATTCTTTTCTCATGGTGAAGCACCATATAATGAAGGCGCTACTGAAATAGCATTTACAAAGAAAACTGCAACCAAAATATTTGATTATTGGCAAAGAATGGCAAAAGATGGATTATATGAAAACCCAGTTTTAGACCCACAACACGCCAATCAAATTAAAGGAAAATATATCTCGGGTCAAGTTGGAATGAATATTGTTTCTAGTTCAGTCGTTCTTGATTTGATTAATTCAATTCCTAAAAATCCCGAAACAAACAAACCAATGTTTGAAGCAGATGTGTTGCCACATCCTAAAGAAAAATATTTCTATTCCAATCAAAGTGGTGGTGGTTTAATACTATTTAAAAATAAATCAGAATTAAGGAGAAAGGCAGCAGTTGAATTTTTAAGATGGTTATATGCGCCAGAACAAGCCGTTAAATATTCAACTAATGCAGGTTATTTAATTACAACCAATGCCGCAAGAAATACAGAAGAATGGCAAACGTTTACTAGAGATGTAAATCCACTAATGGATGAAGTCATTAAGTTTATGCATTTTGCCCCACAAGGTGGGTTACGCTTACCTTCTGGTCGTTCTAAAGCTCAAGCAGACACAGAATTTGCCAACTACTCAAAAGGAATTTATTATGAAAACTGTACAACCCCTCCAGAAGAAGTAGTCAATGAAGTTATCAATAGAGTTAATTACATTTTGGATGTAAATAAGGATTAAAATGAGAATCACTAAGAAAGACGAAAAAATTACCATTTCAGTTGTTGGATTTGGTAATCGCTCAAAAGCATATATTGATGTATTAGAAAAATATTATAAAGATAAATACGTTATTAATGCGATTTTTGAGCCCAATAAAGAAAGACAACAACAATTAAAAACAGAATTCAATATTAAAAATGAAAATATCTATAATGGTTATGAAGATTTTATTAAACTTAAAAGATTATCAGATGTTGTTATTATTGGCACACTTGATGATCAACATTATATTCCTGTAATGCATGCGATAAAAGAAGGTTACGACATTATCTTAGAAAAACCGATTGCGATGACAGTAGAAGAAATTGTTGATATTAGCGAACTTGCGAAAAGGCAAAAAAATCAATTAATCGCTGTTTGTCATGTGTTAAGATATTCACCACTTTTTACTAAAATAAAAGAATTATTAGATGAAAAAGTGATTGGTAATGTTATTAATATTCAACACAATGAAAATGTTGGCTATTATCATTTCGCACATTCATATGTGAGAGGAAATTGGCGTAATACTGATATTTCCGCACCATTTATTGTTGCGAAAAGTTGTCATGATTTTGATATATTATTGTATCTTTTAAATAAACATTCAATATATTTATCATCAATGGGTAGTTTATCTTTTTTCAAACATGAAAATTATAACAAGAAAATTATGGCACCAAAATGTAGTGATTGTTCAATTTCTGAAACTTGTCCATATAGTGCTTTAAAAATTTATGGTACGGGTAAAATTAGAAGTGTCGTTTTCGATGATTCTTCCGCTGAAAAATTAGCTGAAGATTTAAGTAAAAGTAATTACGGTAGATGTGTCTTTTTATCTGATAATAATGTAGTTGATCATCAAGTTTCTATTATTGAATTTGAAGATGGTATAACAGCGACATTTAATTTATCAGCGTTTACAAATAAAATTCATCGCTCACTTAAAATTATGGGCGAATATGGAGAAATTCGCGCCACAGAAAATGGTAAGATTATTGAAGTTACTAGATTTGGAGAAGAGCCGTATTTAGTTAAAGTTGATGAAGTTAAAGGTGGACACGGTGGTTCTGAT
Organism: Acholeplasmataceae bacterium; assembly: GCA_012800005.1. Lineage (GTDB taxonomy): Bacteria > Bacillota_I > Bacilli_A > Acholeplasmatales > UBA5453 > DUQU01. The sequence goes on from JAAZKC010000003.1 coordinate 5,020, forward strand.
ATTAGGTTTATGCAAAACTTTATGGAATCTTATTTACATAATAAACCTTTTAATTCAACATTAGAAATGTCAATAGAGTCTCATATTATGGCTTTTGCGGCAGAAGAATCGAGACTAAAAAACGGTAAATTAATTAAGATAAGCGATTATTATAAAAAATACATTTAGGAGGCTAAGGTATGAAAAGAATAATTAGTATATTAACAATTTTATTTATCGCAGTATTATTATTTGGATGTAATGGGACACCACCAAATGGAAACGGTAATGGCAACGGTGATGATAACGGTGGTGGTAATGGAACGGATATACCAACAGTTGTTTATTATGCGCTGACACTACCAGAAGGAATTACTTCTAATCAAGAAGATAATACTAAAGTTAAAAAAGATACTGAAGTTACATTAACAATCACAATACCAGAAAATCATGAACTAACGGAATTAATAATTTATGGAATTAATTTAGCTGATGATGTTAGAAACTCACAACTTAAATTTACAATGACTGATAATTTGGAAGTGACCTATGCGACTAAAGAAATTATTATTGACCCAGTATTTTATGATTATGAGATTGATATGCCTTCTACATGGGCACTACCTAACGCGAAAGCGGAAGATATAGCGGTAGTTGAAGATGCACCAGATTTATTAATCATTGGTATGGTATTAGACAGTTATAAATTTTATAACTATGAAACGATAAGTGCTTTTGAGTATATAAAAGTATTTAATAATACAACTGAACCTTATAACTTAAAAGGTCATCGTGTCGTTTTAGCAAATCCAATGCAAGGTCAAAATTATGAAGATTCAGATTGTAAGATAGGCAATGCATCATTAGTTACAGGTCATTTGTTTAGTGGATATATTGATGAGGATTTCATAATCGAACCGCTTAGTATCGCACTAATATGGTTAAAGCCTTACTATTATACAGCAGGTTCGGGAAGTGAAGGTTATTTAAAACAATTTTCATCAAATCTTCTTCAAAAAGAAGCTTCTCTTCAAACAGAAGCGGATTTTAGAGAATTTTGGCATTTAAATGACAATATCAAAGTATTGACTTTGGGTAATCAGCCTTTTATCGCTAAACATCCTGATGCAATAGATGTTGGTTTTTATCCAATTATTTCTCCTGGTGGAGGTGTGCCATTTACACATTTAAATAGTGCGATATTACGTTCATTGGAAATTCAAAAGTTTGATGATCAAGGTGGCAGTGCAGAAGCAAAACTTCTTAATAGAACTAAAGATATTCCCAAAGAAACACTAGAAGATGAAGAACTTTTAAGAGCATGGGCAGAAACTAACAAACTTTATAATAGAGTCGCCTTTAATACTATGGAAGTAAAAGATAATGGCACAGTTGTTGATATGTATGCGAATTATCAAAACTCTAGAAAATATTTCAAACCAGTTGTTAGAGCTAATTTTTCAGGGTTAATTGATGAAAGAACACTAACTAATGATCAAATCCAAGGATTAGAAAAAGTTAATTTTGCGAGCAAAGATAACCCAGGAGTAAAATACTGGCCTAATACCCATGAACTCCAGTTTAGACCACCTAAAGTAGGAGAACGAATTATGCAACTTCAAGTTCCAGTAAGAGATTATCGAAAGTTAGAAACTTATATGAGAGCTGATCAATTTGGAGTAATGCGTTTCGTTAGTGAACAAGTAACAACATATGTATGGCGAAAGGTAACAATAAAATTAATTGAAGATCCAAATGATTATCCACCAGAAGAATACAAATGGCGCTTATGGGAGGTCGAAAGTGAAGGTAGGTTATCTGGTGCGGCACCAAATGAAATTAAAGCAATCAACTTAATTAGACCATGATAAACATTAAAAAAAACCTTTCCTTGGTGATGATAATTTTGATAAGCCTTTTCCTCATATCATGTCATAAAAAGATAGAAATCAAAGTAATTCATCATCAGGGGAAATACGGGATAGCTGTTAGTGAAAAACTAACAGAAATAAAAGTAAATAATAAAGAGATAAACTTATATCAAACCACGGCTCAAGAGGTTAAGTTTTCATATGAATCTTATAATCTTGATAACGAGTTTAACAATACAGTTACTATTAATGGCTATCCATTTGCGCTTCTTGCGAGTAATGATAATCAAAATGAATTTATTAATAATGAACTTACATTAATTGGACTTTTAATAAAACCAATAGTAACTGTAGAAATAAAATCAGGGATAAATGGTTATGGTGGTTATGATAATTTTCACCTTAGAAATATCTGCTTTCAAATTGGCAATATTGAAATATGGCCAGATGAATATCCAAAAGAAGAATATTTAAATGAAATTTTTAAATTTGGTGCTCCTAATTTAAAAACCCCTTATCGTAGTAGTTATCAAAATAGCAAAGTACTCACATTTTCTTTTCCTAAAGAAATGTTAAAACACTATGGGGCGATTTTAGATTTTAGGGAAGAAACACTTAATGTTGAGGCTGAAAAAACTTATAAATTTGAAAATCCATCTTATGTATCGTTAATGACTAATTTGGAAAATATTACCTATGATATGGCATTCAAGATAGAAGTAAGTGGTAGTAATTTAAAAGATTATGAAGTTTATATTAATGATGTGAAGGTGAAAAAAGAGTTGTTCCTACATCCTGATTCATGGGCCTCGGGTAGTCATAATGTTAAAGTGATTGGAGTTAATGAGTTTGACTTTATTAAGGTTTTATCATATGACATTGTTTTAAAAGATTATCAAAAAGAAGAACGGCTAAGAACTTTTGAATATTATGAAACGGGAGTTAATGAAGAAAAGCCGGAAACTTTAAAGTTGGGTGTAAAAAAGGACTATGAAAATGGCCAAAAATCACCGTTTTCCAAATATGCAATTCAAAACTTTAAGGTTGTCGCCGGTGAATATAATGACTTTGTATGGGAAGGTAGTGCCCCATTAAATCGAACGCTTACATTAGAAGTATTTAATCACAATAAGAACATTTATGAAGTTGTTTCTGTTAATAAAGTTACTTCATCAGAACCGTTAAAATTAGGTTTTAACTATAAAAACAATAATGACTGGATTAAAAATGGTGTGATTGATTTAAGAGTAGTTTCTTTTAATAGTAATGCTTATTTAGTTTATGATAAGTACCTTTATCATATTACAGACTTACAGTACATCACAAGAAAAGCAAATACTCAGGAAGGTGTTATCAAAAGAGAGGGAGTAAATGCTTTAAATGAATTAAGAGATTACCTTAATATTTCTTATCAAAATGATTTATTATATACCATGGTTACCGGTGATTTAATTCAATCGATTGTAAACGAAGGTGAATATGATACTGTTATGAATGAATTTTTTGAAGGAATTATTAGTGAAAAAAAACCTTTAGGACTTTTAACAGGAAATCATGATATTGGGGCGACAAGTGATTTTAATACTGCTGGGGTTAATGGTTTTGATGATTTACTATCATATGAGCTTTTTGAAAATTATTTTGGAGAGAATGTTTTCAATAAATACAGTTGGTATGGAGGTAGTTATCTTAACAACAGAAGTCACTATGATTTGATTAACATTAATAATGAAACGTATGTGTTTTTATATTTAGGATGGGGTAGTGATCAGTTAGGTGTTCACATATCCAGTCAAGATGTTAATTATGCTAAAGAAGTTTTAAATCTTCATAGTGACAAAAAGACAGTTTTATTAACGCATGAATATTTAAATAATCGTGGTGAACGCACCTTAACAGGAAACTATTTATTTAATGAACTTGTAAGACCATATAAAAATATTTTATTAGTCTTTTGTGGACATATTAATGGTTCAACATATAAAATTGATTATTTTGATGATGATAATGATGGTATTAAGGAGAGAAGAGTTTTACAAAGTTTAACGAATTTTCAAGAAGAAGAAAATTTAAATGGGGCCTCATTTATTAGAAAATTAGGACTTGATTTTACAAATAATAAAATCTGTTTTGGACTTTATTCTCCTTATTACAATGATAGTGATATTTTCGTTATTCATCATCCAGATATTGTTAAGCGTGATAAATATTTTACATATGATTTTGATTTTAATAATTTAGGATATGGACTGATTACATATGGAATCAAATAATAAAATTAAGGATAAATTAGTTTCTTTAGAAGAAAATGATTTTGAAAAACTAACTTTTGAAACGGCATCTATCGCAAGAAGATTAGCGGCTTATTTAATAGATGCACTTATTATTATTGCGGTAATTTATATAATTAGTATTTTCTTGTTTAGAGAAATAGATGAGTTTGTAAGAACACTTGGGACTAATGAACAAGATTTTAATGATTTAGTTAAATATGAAAAGTTTGTTCATTTGTTTTATAAATTAGTTTTAAATGTAATTTTATCTTGGATTATTGTTAGGTTAGTTTATTTTACGCTCATCCCAGCGATTATTGGTAATGGAAAAACTGTCGGTAAATTAATTGCGGGAATTAGTGTTTTAGATATTAACACATTAAATGAGATGTCGCCATCTAGATTAATGTTAAGAGAGGCGGTTGGAAGAATATTAGTAGAAACAATTTTAGTGATACCAAGTATTATTTCAATGATTATTCCCTTTTTTAGAAGTGATGCGCGAACGATTAGGGATTTAATCGCTAAAACAGTAGTTGTTAGAGATGATTTGTATAGTCTCGAATAATTTAGATAAATAAAAGGAGATGACAATATGAAAAAAAGAATTTTATTTGTAGTTTTATTATTAGTTGGTTTGTTTTTGGTAGTATCTTGTAAACCAAGAAAAGAAACTTTCAGACTAACATTACCAGAAGGAATTACTTCTAATCAAAGGAATAATTCAAAGATTGCGAAAGATGCTAATGTTATTATTACGATTACAGTTCCAGAAGGTAAAGAGATTGATTCTTTAAAGGTTAATGGTGTAGAGAAAAAAGAAGAGGTTGTCAGTAACAAGCTTTCTTTCAAAATGACAAAAAATACCACAGTAACAGTTAATTTTGAAGATATACTAGTTGTGACATATTATGCATTAACGCTACCAGATGGCGTTGTATCCAATCAGGAAAGTGATACACAAATTTTAAAAGATACTAATGTAGAACTTACAATAACTGTACCAGAAGGAAAAAAACTTGGATCACTAAAGGTTGATGGTGTAGAGAAAAAGGCGGATGTTATCAATAATAAACTTACAGTTAAAATGACAAAAGATATTACGGTAATTGTTGTTTTTGAAGATTTACCACCTACATATTATTCATTAACACTACCAGATGGTGTTACATCTGATCAAAGTGATAATACAA
>JAAZKC010000037.1 GCA_012800005.1 Acholeplasmataceae bacterium
AGATGATTTATAGTTTAATATTTTCTTATAATACATTTTCAAAAGAGTTTAAAGAAAGCTCATCATTACTTGGAGTAAGCCATTTGTTTTCTTTATCAGGAATGCATATTAATATTATTATCACTTTACTTTTTATTTTGTTTAAAGACTATAAAAAGAAAGAATTACTCATTATTATAATTTTAACTACTTATGTTTTAATTTTAGGTTTTAAGGTTAGTTTATTTAGAGCTTATTTAATGGTAATGTTTAGTTATATTTTTAAAAAAGAAGGAATAACTAAATTAGATAGTTTATCATTAGCCTTTATCATTATCTTATTTATTAACCCTTTTAATAGATACAACTTAGGTTTTATTTTATCTTTTTTAGTAACGTTCTTTTTAGTAGTGGTTCCCACTAAAAACTTAATATTTTCTAATTTGATGGCTTATGCTGTATCATTATTAATAGTAAGTAATATTAATGGAGGATTATTGGTTGTTGGGGCGGTTTCCTCGTTAATTTATACTTTAATATTTCCCTTTGTGCTAATGCCGTTGGTGGCATTAAGTTTAATCCCGGGTTTTTATTTTATAAGTGAGCAAATCTTTTTAGGATTTCAAGAATCCTATAGTTTATTTCCGCGCTTTTTTATTAAACTTCCTTATATTAGTTTAATGGGGATTATTATCTATCTAAGTATGTTTATTTATGTGTTATTGGGAAATAAAAAACGTGCTTATTTTAAAAGAGGATTACTCCTTATAAGTTATTTATTTTTTCTTTATTTTCTTCCTAATATATCACCTCAAGGAGAAGTGTTATTTTTAGACGTTAATCAAGGTGATTCAACATTTATAAAAAGGCCCTTTAATAGTTGTAATATTTTAATTGATGCTCATTATGGAGTAAATAACTATCTTAAAACTTTAGGTGAGATAGAAATTGATTATTTCTTTATTACTCATGGAGATTATGATCACGCTAGTGAGGCAAGTGCTGTTTTAAAAACTCATAAAGTTAAAAATGCTTATACTAATCCTTATGATGATAGTGAAATTATTAAAGATTTAGGCTTAAAGAAAACTAAAAGGGGAGATAACTTTACTTGTGGGGATGTAAAAATATATGTTTTAAGTCCCAATAAAGATTACTTAGATAGTAATGATAATTCTTTAGTTTTAAAAATTATTATTGATAATGAGGTATATCTTTTTACTGGTGATATTAGTAGTAGGGTGGAAGATGATTTAGTAAATTATTACTTAAATGACTTAAAAAGTGATTATCTTCACGTTCCTCATCATGGCTCTAATACATCTACAACTAATAACTTCTTAACCTATGTAAATCCTCATACCGCAATTATTTCAGTAGGGAAAAATAAATATGGCCATCCTTCTTATGAAGTAATTGATAGACTTAAAAAACATAATATTAAAGTTTTAAAAACACTTAAAGAAAACACAATAATTATAAAGAAATATAGATACAAGAGAAAGGAATATTTGTTATACAAATAACTGCATTTTAGTGTATAATAGAGTAAGAGGTTATTTTATGAAAGACTTTATTTATGCATTTATTGGTGAAGATGATTTTTTAATTGAAAATGAAATTGAAAAGCTAATTAAAAAACTAAAAATTGATTCTTTTAACATTTTATCTTATGACTTATCTGAACAAGAATTATTGGATTTTTATCAAGAAATCACAACCGTTAGCCTACTTTCTGATAAAAAGTTAATTAAAGTTAAAAATGCTTGGTTTTTTTATGAAGAAAGGGAAGAAGATCTTAGCCCTTTATTAAGATATTTTTCCAATCCTAAAACTGATACAGCGGTTGTGTTTATCTTAAATAAGGAGCCAGATAAAACACTTCCTGTAACACAAGAAGCGTTTAAATATGCGCGGATTGAAACAATTAATCCAATGAAACCAGAAGAGTTTTTACCGTATATTAAAAACTATCTTCAAAGTAAAGGATACAAAATCGCTACTGATGCGCTAGAAGAATTAGTTGAAAGAACTAATTATGATTTTCATACTCTATATAATGAGGTAGAAAAACTTAAATTATATGCCTACGATTCAAAAGTTATTACTTTAAGAGATATTGAACTTTTAGTTTCGCAAAATCAGGAAGACAAATTTTATGATTTAACGAACGCAATTATTGCGAAAAACAAAAGAAGAACTTTAGAAATATATTATGATTTACTATCTAAAAATGATGTTACGCAAATTGTTAATTTTATTTCTAGAACGTTAAAAGATATTATTACAACTAAACAATTAATAAAACAAGGTTTTAATCAAACAAGTATTCAAGAGTATTTTAATGTTAGTAGTGGTAAGGCATATTATATGATGAAAGATGCTAAAGAGATTAATGAAAACACACTAAAAAAATATTATGATAAACTTGCGGAATTAGATTTTAAAATTAAAAGCGGAGCAATTGATCCAAAACTTGGTTTAGAACTTTGGTTATTAGGAGGTTAACTATATAAAGTGTTAGTAGATAGATATAATCACATCATTGTTTTTGACTTTGAAACCACTGGACTTTCACCAATTAATGACCGTATTATTGAAATAGGCGCTCTTTTAATTGAACGTGAGGGTAAAAACTTTAAAATAAAAAAAGAGCTTAATGTGTTAATTAAACAAAATAAGCCTTTACCAGAAAAAATTGTTGAAATTACTAATATTACTGATGAACTTTTAAATAAAGAAGGTATCAGTGAAAGTGAAGCATTTCATCATTTTTTAAGCATATATAAAAAAGAGGCCCTATTAGTAGCTTACAATTTAAGTTTTGATTATGCGTTTTTAGTTGAGTTATTTAGAAGACAGTTTAATGATAAAGAACTTTTTTTAAGTAATGACCTACTAGATGTGATGGCTATTTACAAAGATAGACATCCATATCCACATAGGTTAGAAAGTGTCGTTGAAACTTATAAAATTAAAATACCTAATACTCATAGAGCCTTAGATGATACAAAAGCAACTTTAATGGGTTTAATTAAAATGCAAGAAGAAAGAAATACTATCACTAAATACATTAATGTAATTGGTTATAATCCCCGTTATGGTCCCCCTAAATATAGGGCTCCTCATGTAAGTTATGTTGCTCAGTATGGAAATAGATTAGAACTAGAAAAAAGATAAAAAAAATACATCAATTTGATGCATTTAATTGGTTAACTAGTTTTTGTAATTTAGATTTATGATTTGCAACAAAGTTACGGTGATAAATGCCTTTAGCTAGACCTTTATCTAATTTCTTATTAGCAAAGTTTAGATTTAAAACCGCTTCTTCATAATTACCTGCTAAAACAGAAGCTTCAACTTTCTTAATCGCAGTTTTAGTTGAAGATTTAAAACTTTTATTTAATTGTTGACGCTTGATATTGGTCTTATTACGTTTGATTTGCTGTTTAATATTAGCCATTTTCTCACCTCCTTGGTAAGTTTCCGTTATAAATAATAACACAACAACCAAGGTATTGCAAGATTTTAAAATTAAAAAAAGAATAAAGAGGTATTTAAAATGACAATTTCTAATAAAATAACGATAAGTAGAATAGTACTTGTCCCTGTAATGATATTAATGATATATATTCCACCTTTAAGAAAGATTGACACAATCTTTAATCTAGATTTAGGTGAATTATTATTCGCAATTTTATTTGTGATTGCTTCATTTACTGACTTTTTAGATGGACATTTAGCAAGAAAAAGAAATGAAATTACGACATTTGGTAAATTTTTAGATCCTATCGCCGATAAAGTCTTAGTTTTAAGTGGACTTTTATATATTATTACATATAAAACCGAATATAAATGGTGGTGGATTTTAGTAGTAATAGTTTTATTTAGGGAATTTAGCGTTTCCGCTTTAAGAATGATTGCGGCAAAAGAAGATGTAGTAATTGCGGCTGGTTTTTCTGGAAAATTAAAAACAGTAGTTTTAATGATTGCGATGATTATGATTTTATTTAATAATTTTGGTCTTGATTATTTAATGAATGGTAATGCTCATTATGTTAGTGATGTGTTATTATATATGGGTGTATTATTAACTGCGTATAGTGGTTTTGATTATGTTTATAGAAATAGAAATGCAATAAAAATAAATGAATAAAGTAAATTTAGTATAATTAATGTATATATAAAGTGGAGGAATATTATGGATAATAAAAATGAAGCATTAAAAAGCGCAATAAAACAAATTGAAAAACAATTCGGAAAAGGCTCAATTATGCGCCTTGGAGAAGAAGCAGATAGAACATTAGAAGCGAGTTCTTCAGGTTCTTTATATTTAGATATTGCCTTAGGAATCGGTGGATATCCTAAAGGAAGAATCATTGAAATATATGGTCCTGAATCAAGTGGGAAAACAACATTTGCCCTCCACGCAATTGCGGAAATGCAAAAATCTGGAGGTAACGCAGCATTTATTGATGCTGAGCATGCATTAGATCCAAATTACGCAAGAAATTTAGGCGTAGATGTTGATAATTTATTATTATCACAACCAGATACTGGTGAACAAGCATTAGAAATCGCAGAAGCATTAATTAGAAGTGGTGCTGTGGGAATAGTTGTAATTGATAGTGTTGCTGCCTTAGTACCAGAAGCGGAAATTTCTGGTGAAATGGGAGATTCACACGTTGGACTTCAAGCACGACTAATGAGTCAAGCAATGCGTAAACTTTCAGGTATTATTAGTAAAACTAATACTATTTGTATCTTTATTAACCAAATAAGAGAAAAGGTAGGAATTATCTTTGGTAATCCTGAAACAACTAGTGGTGGTAGAGCTCTTAAATTCTATGCAAGTATTCGCTTAGAAATTCGTCGTGGTGAACAAATTAAGATTGGTTCTGAATTAGTTGGAAATAAAGCGAATGTAAGAGTTGTTAAAAACAAAGTTGCTCCACCATTTAAAACAGCTTCACTAGATATTATTTATGGTAAAGGAATTAGTAAAACTGGAGAAATTGTTGATATTGCAGCTGAACTAAATTTAATTAAAAAAGCTGGAGCATGGTATTCTTATAATGATGAAAAAATTGGTCAAGGTAGAGAAAATGCAAAAGCTTATTTAGATAATAATATAGAATTAAAAGACAAATTGGAAAAACAAATAAGAACACATTACGGATTAAAATAAGGCCTAACAAGGCCTTTTTCGTTGAATATAGTATAAATATGTTTCATTATCTTATACTAATTTAATATTTAATTTTTTTTAATATATTAGTATTTTCGTAAACATAAGGATTAGCCATTTTTAAATTCCTCTTTTATTGCGAACAATGCTACTTCATAACTTATATCACCTTTTGCAAATAAATATATTATTTTGTCAAAATTTGGGTTTGTTTCTACCCCACCAAAAGAATTAATTATTTTTCCAATTTTTAAGGCTTTTTCAGTTTCATCAACACTAGGTAGTTTAATTTCAAAAGGAATTCCTCTTTCTTGAATTATTCGTGTTAAATAAAGATCTATTGCTGTAGAAAGAGAAAGCCCCAATTCATTCAAAATTGTCTCAGATTTATTTTTCACTTCACTATTAATTCTTACATTTATAGTTGTATCTTTAATCATTATTATCACCATTTATATTCTATCATTTTGTATATACATTGTCAATACAAAAGAGGCTTTATTACAATAAAATAACTTTCTTAAAATTGTTTTATTTTAAAGGTGAAAACGGCTAAATCATGGTTTTTAGATAAAAAAAATAACCTCTTTTCAAAAGAAGTTATTGTGGTTTAACAATTGTTAAAGAATCATCGTAAGGAACTTTTATTATTAATGTATGATTATTTGTTTGATTAAGTCCTGAGATTGTTTCTGTATAATCAATTTTAATATATAAATATGGTCCATCTGGCTTTACAAGAGGAAGTAACCATTTATCTTTATTATAGTTAAAAGGAATTACTAAACGGTTATATTGAGTTGTTTTTGCAACTGTTAGCGGTCTTTCAGCAATAGAGTTATATTTATCGTTTCTAATAGATAACTGTGCGTTAACTTGGTTAATAAGAATCGTGTTAACGGTTGTTTTAGGTGTAATCTCGTATGAAAAGATATATTTTCCACCATCGTTTATTCCTTCTTCATTTTTCTTATATGTAATAATTTCATCTAATTTGAATTCTAATGTGAAGACATCTTGTTCAGTAACAGCCTTTAACTCTTTATCTTCAAATAATACAGTATAATTACTAAAAGCGTTTATTGTATAAACAGTTGGAACTAAAATTAAAGGAACTACTATAAAAAATAAAATTAATGTGATTGTTAAAAGTTTATATTTTTTGAAAAAAGATTGTTTTTTGTTTTTACGCATAATATTACCTCGTTTTTATTATTATACAACAAGACAATGTGAAATAAAACAAAAGGTTAATAAAAATTGACTAATTTAAGATAATGGTGGTATAATAATAGCAAGTTTATTATTAAACTTACTAAACTATAAAATTGTATTTGTGACATTCAAATATAAAAATTAATCAATGGAGGAAAATTATGAGTGCATTAGAAATAATCTTACTCATCCTCGCTTTGCTTTTATTGTTTGTAGGACCTTTAGGGGGATATTTTTTACGCGTAAAACATCATGAGAAGTCATTAAAACACTCTAAAGAAGAGGCGGAAAATATCATTGAAGAAGGGAAAAAAGAGGCTGAAAATGCTAAAAAAGAAGCCATTTTAGAAGCCCGACAAGAAATTTTTAACCAACGAAAAGATTTTGAAAGAGATGTAAAAGAGCGTAGACAAGTTGTCGTTGATTTAGAAACAAAGATTTCTAAACGTGAAGAAATGCTCAACAACAGAAGTGCTAACTTAGATAGAAGAGAAGAGCACTTAGCTACTAAAGAAATTAAATTAGATGAGAAAAAATTTGAAGTTGAAAAATTGAATAGCAAAGCTGAAGAGCTAGTGAGATTGCAAGAACAAAAACTAATTGAAATTTCAAACATTTCAATTGAAGAAGCCAAAGACATTATTATGGATCGTGTTAAAAGAGAAATGGAAGCGGAGGTTGTAGCTTACATAAAAGAAGCGGAAGAAACTGCGAAAAATGAGGCAGATACAAAAGCTAAAATGTATTTAACATTAGCGATTCAAAAATATGCAAGTGAAACAACCACAGAAAGAACAGTTTCAGTTGTTGACCTTCCATCTGAAGAAATGAAAGGGAGAATTATTGGTCGTGAAGGTAGAAACATTAGAACCTTTGAAGCATTAACTGGTGTTGATTTAATTATTGATGATACTCCTGAAGCAGTAGTGTTATCTGGATTTGATCCAGTAAGAAGAGAAATTGCGAAACGCACACTTGCTTCTCTTGTTGAAGATGGACGAATTCACCCAGGAAGAATTGAAGAAGTTGTTGCTAGAAGTCAAGCAGAAGTTGAGACTTTTATTAGAAAAACTGGAGAAGATGCAGTCTTTGAAACTGGTGTTGGGAAAATGCATCCTGATTTAGTTAAACTTTTAGGAAAACTTCAATTTAGAACAAGTTATGGTCAAAACGTTTTAAGACATTCAGTTGAAGTAGCATTTTTAGCAGGCAAGTTAGCAGCTGAATTAGGTGAAAATGAAGTTTTAGCGAAACGTGCTGGCTTACTTCATGATATTGGAAAAGCTGTTGACCATGAAATTGAAGGTTCACATGTTGAAATTGGAGTTAACTTAGTTTCAAGATATAAAGAACCATTTGAAGTTATTGACGCTATCGCAAGCCACCATGGTGATAAGGAACCAGAAACTATTATTGCCGTGTTAGTTGCGGCAGCGGACGCTTTAAGTGCTGCAAGACCTGGCGCAAGAAGTGAATCTTTAGATAATTATCTTAAGAGATTAGAAGCATTAGAAGCGATTTCTAATAAAATTGAAGGTGTTGAACGTTCTTATGCAATTCAAGCAGGTAGGGAAATTAGAGTTATTGTTGAACCAACAAAAATTGATGATTTACAAACCTTCAAGATTGCTCGTGAAATAAAAGAAGAAATTGAAGCTAACTTACAATACCCTGGAACTATTAAAGTAACAGTAGTTAGAGAAACACGCGCAACCGATGTTGCTAAATAAAATAAGGGGCTTCTGCCCCTTTAATTATTAAAAGAGGGATTATATGAGAATACTTTTTATTGGTGATATTTATGGTCTGCCAGGAAGAAAAATATTAAAAGAAAAACTTCCATATTTAAAAAAAGAATATAAACCTAACATTATTATAGTAAATGCTGAAAACTCCGCTAATAATGGTAGAGGAATCACAGATAAATACTATAAAGAATTAATGGAAATGGGCGTTACTACGATTACAATGGGTAATCATGTTTGGGGTCAAGAATCATTAAAAAGTTATATTGATGATGCTCATATTTGTAGGCCGGCAAACTATAATAGTGCACCAGGAAAACAATACGATTTAATTAATTATAATGGTAAAAAACTATTAGTAATGAACCTACTTGGAAGAACCTACATGGAAGCTAATTTAAATAATCCTTTTTTAGTCGCTGAAACAATTTTAAAAGAAGTTAAGCCTGATTATTCATTTATTGATTTTCATGCGGAAGCGACTAGTGAAAAAGTTGCTTTTGGTCATTATTTAGATGGACTTGCAAGTGTTATTGTTGGAACTCATACTCACATTCCAACTGCGGATGAAAGAGTCTTACCAAAAGGAACACTATATATTACTGATGTAGGGATGACCGGACCTTTAAATGGAATTATTGGTGTAGAAAAAGAAATCGTTATTAATAGATTTTTAAATGGTTATACTATGCCAAATAAAGTTGCGGAAGGACCAGTGCAGTTAAATGCTGTAATAATTGACTTGGAACTTAAAAAAATAGAAAGAATAAATCTTATAGAAGAATATAATGGTGAGGTATGAGTAACGAATATAAAACTCCCGATTTAAAATCCGCAAGAATGCGCAAAGGTGAAATTCTTCATGAAAGGTTTACTTTAGATGAAGAATTTTTTAATATAGGAAAAAACTTAAAATATCGTATTCAAACATATGGTTGTCAAGGCAATGAAGCTGACTCAGAAATGATTTCTGGGATTTTTGAGGCGATGGGATTTATTAGATCATTTGACGAAAGAGATGCTGATATTATCCTACTTAATACATGTGCAATAAGAGAAAATGCGGAAAATAGAATTTGGGGAGAAATTGGCAGATTAAAAAGTTATCAAACTAAAAACCCTAATTTAATTCTTGGGATTTGTGGGTGTATGCCTCAAGAAGAGGTTGTCGTAAATAAAATTCTTAAGAGTTATCCATATGTAGGATTAGTCTTTGGAACTCATAATATTAATGAACTTCCTAAATATTTAAAAGATGTTTTCGTTAATAAAAAAAGAGTAATCAAAGTTCATTCTTATGAAGGGGCAATCGTTGAAGATATTCCAAAAGTTAGAATGCAAACCCATAAGGCATGGGTTAGTATAATGTATGGTTGTGATGAGTTTTGTACATATTGTGTCGTTCCTTTTACTCGGGGAAAAGAACGTTCAAGGAAAAAAGAAGAAATCATTAAAGAAGTTAGAGAACTCGTAAGTCAAGGTTACCAGGAAATCACTTTACTAGGCCAAAATGTTAATGCTTATGGTAAAGATTTTAAAGATGAGGATTATAAGTTTGGCGACTTATTATATGATTTAGATAAGACAGGTATAAACCGGATTCGCTTTACCACAAGTCATCCAAGAGATATTGATGGAAAAACAATTACCGCATTTAAAGATTGTAAAAGTGTGATGCCACATTTACACTTACCTGTTCAAAGTGGTTCTAATGAAGTTTTAAAGAAAATGAATAGAGGCTATACTAAAGAACTTTATTTAGATGTGATTGAAAGATTAAAAGCAGTTAAACCAGACATTTCTATTACTACAGATATTATTGTCGCATTTCCTTATGAAGAGGAAAAAGATTTCCAAGAAACATTAGATCTTGTTAAAAAGGTTGGTTTTGAGGGTGCGTTTACATTTATTTTCTCTAGACGCTCAGGAACACCTGCAGATAAATATCCTGATATAATCCCAGCGGAAGTTCAAAAGGAACGATTACTAAGATTAAATAAAGTGATTAATGAAGGATATTTAAGAGGAAATAAACGTTTTTTAGGAAAAACAGTTAAAGTATTAGTTGATGGTTTTTCTAAAACAGATGACACCAAATTAACTGGTTATAGTGAACACAACAAACTAGTTAATTTTACTGGTGATGAAACTAAAATTGGTAAAATTGTTTTAGTTGAAGTAACTGATGCAAAAACATGGTATTTAGAAGGTATAGAAGTTAAATAATAAAATTATTGTTAAAAAACACTTAATTAAAAAAGATTTTCCTTTTTGTTTTTTATATGTTGAAAAATAATTGACACAGTTAATACAAAATGTTATAATACAGTTGACACAGATAAAAATCTTATTTAATAGTCGAAAAAAATATAAAATGGTATAAAAAAAGAAAACATTATAACAAAAATATAAAGTGGCAAAAAAACAAAGGAGGAAAATAAAATGCGCTTAAAAAGAGTTTTTGTTGTCTTAATTGTCTTACTTTTTTCAACATTTAGTATCAAATTAGAGCTAATAATTTAATGTCTAATAACAATTCTGCGATGGTAATTGTAGAAAATATTGAGTTGATAATAAGTATATATGGTATGGTTGGGCGTTGGCCTATGCAAACACAAATAATATTGTGTCATTATAGTGTGAAAATAAGGGGGAAATTATGAAAAAAGCATTGATTATTTTGTTTAGCATTGTATTTTTAACATCCTGTTTTAAAGAAAATGATTTTGAAAAAATTAATAAAAAAGTAGTAACGCCAATCACCTTCGAAAGAGTCGATCACTATATAAAAAACTATCCTTTAAGGTTTGTTAAAGATAATAATTTAGAAGAAGGAAGAATGGGGTTTTATAAATCTTATATTATTTTAAACATCACTTCTGAATATTATTATTTTGATGTAACTACTAAAATTCTAAGTGTAAGAGAAGAAAACAATTTAACAAAACTAAAAACATTAGAGAACGATACATTAGAAACACTGTTAACGGAAATTAAGGAAAGATTAAATATTGAATTCATTTTATTAGACTATAAAGTTAATGAGATTGTTAATGAGATGCTATCGGAAAAATTTGAGAATATAACATATAGAGAAGTTTCAGTTACTAAAAATCCAAATTCTTCTTCTATTGAAATTGATAATCTTGAAAATACATCATTTACTTTGTTTAAACAAGCATTAAACCAATTAAAACCGTATATTTCATTTGACAGCAATAATTCTGTTTCAATTAGATTAACAACATTCGCTAAAAAAACGCGAATTGAATCAATTTTAATAAATAAAGACATCGGATATGAAAAACTTTACGATGGTCAAGAAACAGAATTTTGGAATGAAAATTTTAATGATATAAAAACTTTTTTAGATACATTGTAAACAAACAAAAAAAGCACTCTATTTAGGGCGCTTTTATTGTATTTGGTTTTTTATCCCCAAAAATAAATAAAAAAATGCGCTATTTAAAACAGATTTACCCTTTTAGATGAGTTTCCCCAAAATACCTTACTCAATCGTTTATTATTAGCATTGTTAAGCCGTTAATACAACATTTTTAAGTTGTGCGCACAATATTTTTTATAAACTAATGATATCTTATAAAATATTGTTTTTCCCCTCGAAAATATGCAAAAAGAGATAAAAATAGATTTTTTTGTGAAGTTTAAGCCGTAAAAATGGCTTTTAGAATAACTTAAATTAAAAAAATGGGGAAACTCATGCCCTTTTATAATTGATATTTTTATTAATTTATAGTATTATAAATTTAGAAATCTACTTGGAGGAATAAATAATGACAGTAAAAAATGAAGAAAAAGTTAATGGAAGAGAATTAAGTCCTCAAGCAAAAGAAATATTAGCATCACTTGAAGTTACTAAAAAAGAATTAGAAAAGGTAGCAGATGAAATAGATGCTTTTAGAGCTTTAGAAGGTTTGGATTCTAGAAAAACATTTCCTAGAAGAAAGGAAATGGTTTTTGAACAAGAATTTAAATTAGAAGAACCAAAGATTATTTTCCCATATGAGGTTAAAGTTGACGAAAAACAATATGAAAATTTAAAAAAAGTTGAAACTAGAGCGCTTAAAAGAAAGGCCCAAGAACTAGAAAACTAAATCTAAAATATTCGTAGTGTTTTTGAAATATCAATTTAAATAAGGTGATTAACTTTGAGTTACACTCCAATGATGAAACAATATCTTGAAATTAAAAAGGACTATGCAGATTGCTTAGTCTTTTTTAGATTAGGCGATTTTTATGAGATGTTTTTTGAAGATGCTCATATCGCAAGTAAAGAACTTGAAATTGCCTTAACCGGTAGAGATGCCGGAGTTAAAGAAAGAGTTCCAATGGCTGGTGTTCCTTACCATAGTGTAATGCCTTATATTGAAAAACTTGTTAATAAGGGCTATAAGATTGCCATTGCTGAACAAGTAAGTGAACCAGGTCAAGGTTTAGTTGAAAGAAAAGTGACAAGAATAATTAGTCCTGGAATGGTTATTGATGATTTTTTAGATCAAAAAACTAATAACTATATTGCATCAATTAGCCAAGAAAGATTAAACTTTTCGCTTTGTTATGCGGATGTTTCAACTGGTGAGCTTAATATTATAAATGATTTAAATAAAAAAGAATTATTAACTGAAATAGAAAAACTAGGCGTTAAAGAAATCATTATTAATAAAGAACTTAAATATTTAAGCAAAGACTTAAATGTTTTGTTTAGTTATCATGAAGATGTTTTAGACAAACATATACTACTTAATGATTTACCTGAATTATCTAAAAAAGCATTAGGAAGATTATTAAGTTATTTATCAAAAACTGAAACAACTTTAATTAATGTCTTTAATGAAGTTAGGATTTCTAATAACGATGCTTATTTAAAGATGGATGATAAAAGTATTCGCTCTTTAGAATTAACATACAATTATAAGGGCCATTCACTTTTTAAAGTTTTAGATAAAAATCAAACAGCGATGGGATCAAGATTACTTAAAAAGATTATTGAAAAACCACTCGTTGATATTGATAAAATTAATAAAAGGCTAGATTTTGTTGAAACTTTGACAAACAGTTATCACTTAAAGACTTTAATAGAATCTCTTAAAGGAATTTATGATATTAAGCGGATTACTTCAAGAATTTCTAGCTTAAATGCTAATCCAAAAGATTTACTTCAACTTAAACAAACATTAAGTAAGGTTCCTAATATTAAAACTAAGTTAACAGAGTTAAATAGTGAAATATTTGATGAATTTAATGAAGAAATTAATCCACATATAGAACTTTATAATATTTTAGAAAAAGCTATTTCACAAGATGCACCAATGGTAATTAAGGATGGAAATATCTTTAAAGATGGTTATAATGAAGAATTAGATAATTTAAGATATATTCAAACTCACGCAAAAGAGTGGATTTTAGACTTTGAAATAGCGGAAAGAGAAAAAACTAAGATTAAAAACTTAAAAGTCGGTTACAATCGTGTTTTTGGCTATTATATTGAAATTACTAAAGGAAATTTAGATTTAGTTAAAGATGAGTTTGGCTATATTAGAAAACAAACACTTGTTAATAGTGAAAGATTTATTAATGAAGAGTTAAAAGAAAAAGAAAAAATTATTTTGGGTGCGGAAGAAAAGATTTTAAACCTTGAATATGAACTATTTATTAAATTAAGAGAATATGTCTCAACATTTTCTAACTCCCTACAAGA
Organism: Acholeplasmataceae bacterium; assembly: GCA_012800005.1. Taxonomy (GTDB): domain Bacteria; phylum Bacillota_I; class Bacilli_A; order Acholeplasmatales; family UBA5453; genus DUQU01. The sequence goes on from JAAZKC010000037.1 coordinate 13,847, forward strand.
ACTCGCAGATAAAATTGCATATTTAGATGTTTTACAATCTTTAGCAAAGGTAGCGTTAGAAAATAATTATGTTAGACCTGAAATAAGAGAAAACAAAGAAATTTATGTAGGCGAATTACGTCATCCGATGGTTGAACATTTTAATAGTAATCCATTTATTGCGAACGATGTATCAATTATGCAAGGTGGTATTTTATTAATTACTGGGCCTAACATGAGTGGTAAAAGTACATATATGAGAATGTTTGCCTTATGTGTTGTGATGGCACAAATGGGCTCATTTGTCCCCGCAAAAGTTGCGAAAATGCCAATTTTTGATGCGATTTTTACGCGAATTGGTGCACAAGATGACTTAACAAGTGGACAAAGCACCTTTATGGTTGAAATGTTGGAAACTAATAATGCTTTAAGAGGTGCTACTGAAAACTCGCTTTTAATTTTTGATGAGATTGGAAGAGGTACCGCAACCTATGATGGTATGGCTTTGGCACAAGGAATAATTGAATATGTTCATGAGAAAATTAAAGCGGTGATGTTATTTTCAACACATTATCATGAATTAACACAATTAGAAGGAATGTTAGCAAGACTTAAAAATATTCATGTTCAAGCAATCTTAGATAAAGGAAAACTTGTTTTCTTACATAAAATTAAAGAAGGACCAACTGATAAATCTTATGGTATTAATGTTGCGGCATTAGCGAAACTTCCAAAACCACTAATTCATAGAAGTCAACTTATTTTAGACCATTTAGAAGTTGATAAGAAAAAAGAGATGGAATTAACGCTTTTTAATTTTGATAAACTATATGAAGATGCCCCAATCTATGGTCAAACTAATGAAAAAGTAATTGAAAAAATTAAAAATACTGAGATAAATTCTTTAACACCAATTGAAGCACTTTTACTTTTAAAGAGTCTTCAAGATGAATTGAAGTGATAAATTATGATTATTAAATTAGATGAACGACTAAGTAATATGATTGCGGCTGGTGAGGTAGTTTTTAGACCTTACAATGCCTTAAAAGAATTACTTGAAAATTCAATCGATGCGAAGGCTGACAATATCATAATTAATATTTTAGATTATGGTTTAAAAGAAATAAAGGTTATTGATAATGGGGTAGGAATGAATCCTACAGATTTAAAAATGGCCTTTTTAAGGCATGCCACAAGTAAAATAAAAACGGAATATGACTTAAATCATATTAAGACTTTAGGTTTTCGCGGTGAGGCAATTCCCGCGATTGCGTCAGTCTCCAAACTAATGATTAAATCTAGAGAAGGAGATATTGGTCATGAAGTTTATTATGAAGGTGGTAAGTTTGTTCATGAAAGACCATCAGCTCTTAATAAAGGAACAGAAGTAATCGTCAAAGATTTATTTTATAATGTTCCTGCGAGACTTAAACACCTTAGAGCGCCGCAAACAGAACTTTCTTTAATCTTAGAAGTAGTTGATTACTTTATTTTAGCTAATCCTAAGATTTCTTTTAAAATTACTCATAATGGTAAAGTTTTAAGACAATCTTTTGGTAATGAAAATTATGAAACGCTTTTTCAAATTGTTTTTGGAAAAGATACTCATAAAGATATGTTACAAATACATAAAAAGATTGATAATATCACCTTAAACATCTATTTAGGTAGTCCTAAAATAACTAAAGCGAGAAAAAATGATATTATTGTAATTTTAAATGGAAGGGTAATTAAAAGTTATATATTAACTAACGCAATAATTGAAGGATATCACACAAGATTAATGGTTAATAGATACCCAATAGCTGTTTTAGATATTAAAATGGATGTTTCTTTAATTGATGTGAATGTTCATCCGCAAAAACTAGAAGTGAGGATTACTAATGAATATAAACTCGCTAATTTAATTAAAGAAACAATTAGAAATGAATTTAGAACCAAAACTGAAACTATTGCGGATATTCCTACCTACAAACAAGTTACATCTTTTGAATATATTAAAGAAGAGTTAGAACTTGGTTTAGAAGAAACACATATAAAAAGAGAAGAAGAACCTATAATTACTGATAAACTGCCTTTCTTTGATTATATTGGTCAGTATCGTGGTACTTATTTAATATTTCAAAATGAAGATGGACTTTACTTAATTGATCAACATGCGGCAGAAGAACGCATTAGATATGAAATATATTATGAAAAATTGGGTGTTAAATCTTATCAAAAACCACTTTTATTTCCAATTTTATTAGAATTAAGACCAACGGAAGAAGAAATTATTAAAAGATTTATTAATGATTTAAAAGATATTGGCTTTTTATTTGAAGAAGCTGGTCCAACTGGTCTTTATTTAAAGGAAATTCCAATTTGGTTAAATGATGAAGATATAAATGCCTTTATTCAAAATATTATTTTATCATTAGAATCATATGGTTCGCTTAATTTAAGTGATTTACGTGATAACTTATCTAAAAGTATTGCGTGTAAAGGCGCAATTAAGGCTAATGAATATTTAAATAATGAAGAAGTAGAAAGATTAATAGAAGATTTAAGAAAGACAAAGAACCCTTATTATTGTCCGCATGGAAGACCAATTTTAATCTTCTTTAGTAACTATGATATTGAAAAGAGGTTTAAAAGAATTGTATGAAAAAAGTCTTTGTCATAGTTGGTCCAACCGCGGTTGGAAAAACAAGCCTTTCAGTAGAAATAGCGAACAGATATAATGCGGAAATTATTTCAGGAGACAGCGTTCAAGTTTATAAGGGGCTTGATATTGGTTCAGCGAAAATAAAACCTGAAGAAATGAAAGGCGTAACTCACCATTTAATTGGTATTTTAGAGCCTAATGAACCTTATGATGTTTCTAAGTTTCAAACTCACGCAAGAGGTTTAATTAAAAAGATTGATAAACCACTAATTGTGGGTGGTACAGGACTTTATATAAAGGCTTGTTTGGATGATTATGATTTTTCTGGAGAAGGGCGAAGTTTAGCTTTTGAAAGTATGTATGACAATTATACAAACGAAGCCCTACATGACCTTCTTTTAACTAAAGATAAAGAAGCCGCAGAGAAATTTCATCCTAATAATAGAAGACGTGTTTTAAGGGCTTTATCACTTGCTGATGATGTTAAAAGAAGTGATAGAAAAAACAAAGATAAACCATTATATGATTATGAAATATTTTACCTAACTTTACCAAGAGAAATTCTTTACAAGCGCATTAATGAACGCGTTGATGAAATGATTAAAGAAGGATTAGTACAAGAAGTTAAAACTTTAAAGGAAAAAGGATATACATTTAATATAATTGGTTATCGGGAGATTAATGAGTATTTAGATGGTTTATATACTTTAGAAGAAGCAATTTTAGAAATTAAAAAGGTCACAAGAAGATTTGCTAAAAGACAAGAAACGTTTTTTAAAAATCAAATGAATGCTCATATCATATACAATGATAATAAAGCTTTTAATAAAATTATTAAAGAAATGGATGGTTATTGGAAATGAAACTTTATTTAATTGGAATGCCTTTATCAGGTAAAAGTGTTATCGGAAACGCACTCGCAAAAAGACTTAATTTAGAGTTTGTTGATTTAGATGATTATATTGAGAAAAAGGTAGAAAAGACTATTTATGAACTAATTAAAAAGGATGAAGGAATTTTTAGAATTTTAGAAACTGATGCCCTTATTGATTTAGTTGTAAAAGATAATATTTTAATTGCCACAGGTGGTGGAACAGTAATTAATAGAGATAATAAAAAGTTAATGAATGGGACAATTATTTATCTTGATACGCCATTAAGTGTTTTAGAAAGCAGATTAGATGGCAGTTATGTAAGGCCACTTTTAAGAAAAAACACTTTACAAGAACTACTAGAACAACGCATTCATCAATATAGATATTTTGCCGATTACACTATAAAAACTACTACTATTGAAGAAACAGTAGAAGAGATTATTAAAGTCTTAAAAGAAGCCGGTTTATTATGAGGGCATTAATTATTCATGGACCTAATTTAAATATGTTAGGTAAAAGAGATAAAGGTACTTATGGTAACTTAACTTTAGAGGAAATTAACAATTTAATTAAAAAAACATATAAAGATATTAAATTTGACTTTTATCAATCAAATTATGAAGGAGAAATTATAAATTTACTTCAAAATAGTAATTCGTATGATTTTTTAGTAATTAATCCAGGCGGATTATGTCACTATAGTGTTACATTAAGAGATGCCTTTGAACTAGTAAGCATTAAAAAAGCGGTTGTTCACTTATCGAACATTAAAGCAAGAGAACCATTTAGACAAATAGATTTACTAGAAAATTTAGCGGACGTTTATATAACTGGCTTAAAAGAAGAAAGTTACATTAAGGCAATTAAAGAAATATTAAGAAAACATTTTAGTGAAAATCTTTAATTTAAGGCGCTAAAGTGTTATAATTCAATTTAGATAGGAGTTGTTATTATGATTAGTACAGCGGATTTTAAAACAGGACTAACAATTTTATATGAAGATAATTTATACCAAATTATCGAGTTTCAACATGTAAAACCAGGTAAAGGACAAGCCTTTGTTACAAGCAAACTTAAAAACTTACGTACTGGCGCAACCATTGATTTAACCTTTAGAGCGGGTGAAAAAATGGAACAAGCCAATATTGAAAAGGTGAAAATGCAATTTCTTTATGAAATGGCTGATAGTTATCACTTTATGAATATGAACACATATGAACAAATAGAGATTCCTTTATCACAAATAGAGTTTGAAGCTAAGTTTTTATATGAAACATTAGAAGTAGATATTATGTATTATAACAATGTTGAAATTTTAGGGATTATTTTACCTGATAAAGTCTCACTTAAAGTCACCCAAACAGAACCAGGAGTTAAAGGTGATACTCGCACAAGTGCGATGAAAGACGCTATTGTTGAAACTGGCTTATTAGTTAAAGTGCCACTATTTATCCAACAGGATGAAAACATTATTGTTTCTACGGCTGATGGATCATATGTTTCAAGAGATAACAAATAAGAGTTTTCGTTAACTCTTATTTTATTGTATGACGTTATGAGATTAGAAAAAGTTTTATCATATAGCGGTATCGCTAGTAGAAGAAAAAGTAAAGAAATAATTTTATCAGGTTTAGTTAAAGTTAATGGTAAGGTTTGTATAGAACCTGGCTATAAAGTTAATAAAAGTGATGTAGTCACATATCAAGGTGAAGTTTTAAGAAAAGAACCTTATGTTTATTTTTTAGTAAATAAGCCTAGAGGAGTAGTTTCTACTACTAGTGATGAAAAAAAAAGAAAAACAATAATTGATTTATTAAGTTTAGAAGACCAAGAAAAAAGAGTTTATCCAGTAGGTCGCCTTGATTATGATACAGCTGGCCTTTTACTGCTAACTAATGATGGGATTTTAACTCAACATTTAACAAGACCAGAATTTGAAGTAGAAAAAACTTATTTAGCGAGAGTAATAGGAGTTATCAATAAGCCTGCGATTACTAAATTAGAAAAAGGTGTTAAGCTAGAAGGATATACTACTAAAAAAGCGAAAGTAACAGTTAAAGAAAGAAACTTAAAAGAGAAAACTAGTTTAATAGAAATAACGATTACTGAAGGGAAAAACCATCAAATTAAAGATATGTGTAAGAATGTTGGTTTTCCAGTAAAATCTTTAACGAGAATTGGCTTTGATTATCTTACCTTAGAGGGAGTTAAAAGAGGGGGATACCGTCTTTTAAAACCACATGAAGTGAAAAAGTTATACGCTCATGTAAAAAAATAACCCTTTACTATTGGAAATAAGTTTATATTAGTGTTATAATAAAGGGTGGTTAGGGGGAAAATATGTCTCATTTTCATGTTGCGATTGATGGACCTGCAGGAAGCGGAAAATCAACTATTAGTAAAAAAGTATCAGAAGAGTTAGGGCTAATTCATATTGACACTGGGGCAATGTACCGTGCAATTACATATTTAGCATTAAAGCAGGAAATTAACTTAGCTAATGAAGATGCTTACTTATTTTTAGAAGATACTAAAATTGATTATCACGACGATAAAATATTTTTAAATGGCGAAGATGTTACTGACCTTATTAGAAGCGATCAAGTAACTAAAAATGTCTCGTTAGTTTCAAGTCTTCCTAAGGTTAGGAGATATTTAGTTAAAATCCAACAAGAATCCGCAAAAGGCAAACGTGTAATTATGGATGGAAGAGATATTGGTTCAGTAGTGCTTCCTAATGCAAATTTAAAAATCTTTTTAACAGCTCATGTTCACGAAAGAGCGAAAAGAAGAATGCGTGAACTTCAATTAAAAGGGTTAGATATCGACCTTAACGCAGTTATTAAAGATATTGAAGTTAGAGATGAAAAAGATTCAACTAGAAAAGATTCACCACTAATTATACCTAAAGATGCTATTATCGTGGATACAACCCACTATACAATAGATGATACAGTGAATAGAATAAAAAAAGAGATACTTAAAAAGGAGGCTTATTATGGCCGATGAAATGAAAAAATTAATGGACAGCGTGAGTGTTGTTAAAAAAGGACAAAAAGTTAGCGGAGAAGTTTTTAAAATCGAGGAAGATGTTATTTTTGTTACATTAGATTCTAACCAAGAAGCGAGAATGTATAAAAATCATTACGGTAAACAAATTGATTCTTTTATTGGAGAAGTTAATGTTGGCGACCGGATTGATGCGGTTGTTTCTAAAGTAGAAGAAACGCCGGAAGCTTCATTTATTTTACTTGATAGAAAAAACATTGTAAGACTAGAAAACTTAGAAAAACTCGAACATGTTTATAGAAATGAAGAAATAGTTGAGGTTCGCGTTTCTCGTATTGCCGAAAAAGGCTTACATATTAAAGTTTTAGGCTTTGATGGATTTTTGCCTTATGGACTTTTAGATAAAGAATTAATTGACAAAAAAGAAGAGTTAAAAGGTAAAACTTTAAAAGCCCATATTATTGAAGTTAAAGGTGGAAGAAGAGTTACAGCCTCAAGGAAGAAAATTTTCTTACAAAAACGTGCTGAAGAACAAGCAGAAAGACAACGCTTAAGAGAAGAAGAGTTTGAAAGTATTAAAACTGGCGATGTTTTAACAGGACGTGTTGAGAAGATTGAAAAGCATATGGCTTTAATTAGATTTAACCATGTTGCGGGAAGGTTAAGAATTTCGCAAATTCAATACGGAAGACTAGATAAAATTGAAGATGTCCTAGAAAAGGGTCAAGAAGTAGAAGTTAAAGTTATTAAAAAAGATAGAGGCTTAGATTTATCGATTAAGGAATTACTTCCTACACCATTTGAACTTTTCCAAGAAAATCATAAAAAAGGTGATAAAGTAATTGGTGAAATTGTCCAAAAATTACCATTTGGAATAATTGTTGAACTACAAGAATCAATTAGAGGCTTATTACATAAAAGTGAGTTTTCTTGGAATCCAAACGATAATTTCCAAAGTTATGTTAAAATTGGTGATAAGATAGAAACAGTAATTACTTTAATTGATCCAAAGAAAAACAAAATTTCTTTATCAAGAAGATTATTGTTAGATAATCCTTGGAAAAATGTTTCTTTTAAAAAAGGTGAAACTGTTGAAGCAAAAGTTTTATCAGTTAATGAAAATGGTTTAGTAGTAGAATCAAAAGGTGTTGAAGGATTTATTCCTATTGGCGAGCTTAGAGTTGAAAGAACAGATAATCCAAAAGATTTCTTTAGTGAAGGCGATAAAGTTACAGCCAAAGTAATAGATGTTAATCCTAAACAGTGGCATTTAAGATTATCAATTAGGCAACAATTAGTTGACGCAACAAAAGAAAATTATAAACAATTTTTAACTGAAGATGTTGAAAAAACAACTTTAGGTGATTTATTTGATGATGTTTTAACACCAGTTGAAGAAAAACCTAAGAAAAAAGTTAAAAAAGAAACAGTTGAAGAGGTTATAGAAGAAACATCTAATGAAGTTATAGATGAACAAATAGCTGAAGAAGTAGAAGAATAAGCTTTTAAAAAGGAAGGGATAGTATGTTTCAAGTAGCGATTGTCGGTAGACCTAATGTTGGAAAATCAAGTCTATTTAACCGCATCATTGGTGAAAGAAAAGCAATTACTGATGATATCCCTGGGGTAACAAGAGATCGTATTTATGGCCGTGCTACGTGGCTAACAAAATCCTTTGGCGTTATTGATACAGGGGGCATCGAAACAGGCGATGCCCCTTTTTTAGAACAAATAAAAGCCCAAGCTCTGCTTGCGGTAAATGAAGCTGATTTAATTATTTTTTTAGTTGATGCTAAAAGTGGCATTACAGAAACTGATGAAGTAATTAAAAGATTATTATTTAGTTTTAAAAAAGATGTAATACTTGCGGTAAATAAAGTCGATAATCACCAAATGCTCAGTAATGTTTATGAGTTTTATAGTTTAGGATTTGGCGATCCAATAGGAATCTCTGCAACACATGGAATTGGTATTGGAGATTTACTTGATAAAGTTATTTCTTATATCGATGATAGTAAAATGGCCATAGAAGATGATTCTATTAAATTAGCGGTTGTTGGTTATCCAAATGTTGGAAAATCCAGCTTAACTAACGCAATTTTAGGAGAACCAAGGGTAATTGTTTCTAATATTCCAGGAACTACTCGGGACGCTGTTGATACCCGTTTTAAATATAACAACAAAGACTATACAATCATTGATACTGCAGGAATAAAGAAAAGTGGACAAATTTATGAATCAACAGATAGATATGCACTTTTAAGGGCATTAAGAGCGATTGAAAGAGCGGATGTTGTGCTTTTTGTCATAGATGCGAGTAGAGACCTTATTAATCAAGATAAACATGTTGCTGGATTAGCTTTAGAATATGGTAAAGCTGTTTTAATAGTTATAAATAAGTGGGACTTAGTAGAAAAAGATACCAATACCATGAGCGAATATGAAAAGAAAGTAAGAGAAGAATTCCAGTTTTTAACTTTCGCACCAATTTTATTTGTTTCATCAATAGAAGGTAAAAGGCTTCATACAATTTTTGAGGCAGTAGATATTGCATATAGAAATTTTGAAAAAAAACTAGCGACAAATGTTTTAAATGAGTTTTTACTTAATATAGTGGCTTTTAATCCCCCTAAATTATTCAATAAAGGCCAAGCAAAATTTAGTTATATGACACAAGTAAGTGTTAAACCACCAACATTTGTGTTATTTGTAAATAACCCTAAATACGTTCATTTTTCATATGAAAGATATATTGAAAATAGACTAAGGGAAACATTTGACTTTGAAGGAACACCAATAAAACTAATTTTAAGAAAGAAGGAATAACTATGAAAACAGGAATAATTGGCGGTGGTGCTTGGGGTGCAACCTTAGCACAACTAATTATTGATAATAATCATGAAGCATTAGTATATGATGTAAATTTAAACATTGTAAATAAAATAAATAATGAAAACAAGCATCCATTTTTTGATGTTACTTTGCCTAAATCTTTAAAGGCAACCAATAGTTTAAAAGAATTAATTAATTATCAAGAAATGATTATTTTAGCTATTCCTACTAAAGTAATGAGAAGTGTTTTAAAAGATATTAATAAACTTCTTACTAAAAAAACTTATTTCATTGATGTTTCTAAAGGTTTAGAACCAGAAACTTATAAACGCATGAGTGATTTAGTAAAAGAAGAAATAAACCCTAAATATAATGGTGGATACGCCGTTTTAACTGGTCCTTCACACGCAGAAGAAGTAATCTTAAGAAAATTAACTTTATTAACTGCCGCAAGTGAAGATGAGAATTTAGCTAAATTAATTCAAGAAATTATGTCTAACGATACTTATATGAGAGTTTATACTTCTAATGACGTTATTGGTTGTGAAGTTGGTGGCGCTTCTAAAAACGCCATTAGCGTTGTAAGTGGGATGCTTACAGGAGCTGGCATGGGAGAAAATGCTAGAGCCGCTTTAATTACTAGAGGAATTTTAGAAATTTTAAGAATAGTTGAGTTTTATGGTGGTAAAAAAGAAACTGCCTTTGGCTTAACTGGTATTGGCGATTTAATGGTTACTGCATCGAGTGAAAACTCAAGAAACTTTCGAGCAGGCAAGAAGTTAGCGGAAGGCAAAACTTTAGAAGAAATTTACCGAGATGAACCACAAACAATCGAGGGAATTAGGTCAATTGAAGCTTTAACACGCCTTTCAGAAGAAGAAAATATCTCTTTACCAATTATTACAACCGCTTACAAAGTAATATTTGATAATATGGACATGGAAGAGGCACTTTCTTCGATACTTAAGCGACAATTAAAGGCTGAGGAAATTAAGTGATTTCTCTTTCGAACTGGCTAGAAATGGCACAACAAAGACGAAAAATTAAAAAAAATGCAAAAAAACATTGCATAACTTTTAAAAAAGTGATATAATGGCTTTGCAAAGATAAAAAGGAGGTTCTTTTATGAACAAAACAGAATTAATTGCAGTTGTTGCAGAAAGAGCAGAAATTACTAAAAAAGAAGCAGAATTAGTTTTACAAGCATTAGTAGACACAGTTTCTGAAACTTTAGCTACTGGTGAAAAAGTTGTTATTACTGGTTTTGGTACTTTTGAAGTAAGAGACCGTGTAGCTAGAAAAGGTAGAGATCCTAGAACTGGAGTAGTTATTGATATTCCAGCACAAAAGACTCCTGCTTTTAGAGCTGGTAAAGGGTTAAAAGACGCTGTTAGATAAAACAACTAATAAAAAGGCCTTATTTTAAGGTCTTTTTTCTGCAATAAAACTTAAAAATAGACTTAAAAAAACCTCATAATTATGCTATAATTAGTTTGGGTGTTTTTATATGGATGTTTTTATAAAAGCGAGGGATAATGACCTTGATTTTTTTTACAAAAACCCAATATTTTTAGATATGCAAGATGAATTTGGTCAATCATTACTTCATTATGCAATAAGAGGAAACGCAAGTAATGTGTTTTTTTATCTGCTTGATAATAATATTAATCCTAATTTAAAAAATTTAAGGGGAGAAACACCAATCTTTGAAGCCATTAGAAAAGGAAAAATTGACTTTGTCGCAAGCTTAATAAAAAATTATGCAGAAGTTAATTTAAAAAATACTTTAGGTGAATCACCACTTCATTTAGCGTGTCAAAAAGGTTCAATTAAACTAATTAGCTTACTTATCGAAAATAAGGCTGATATTTTCGTTTTAAATGATAAAGGTGAATCAATTATCTTTTATGCTTTAAAAAGCCATAAAATTGAAGCTTACGACTATGTAAGGTTATTATCTCCCGAAATAAAACTAAGAGATTATAAAGATAACACACTTCTACATGTTGCCTCAACGATGGGTTCTTTAATTATGGTTGAACATTTATTTAAATTAAAAGAAAATCCTCATTTAAAAAACAGCCTAAAAGAAACTCCAATCTTTGAAGCAGTTAAAAAAGGCAATGCTCATTTACTAAATGTTTTTGTAAACTATGGAAGTTATATTGATCTTAAAAATAAAT
>JAAZKC010000038.1 GCA_012800005.1 Acholeplasmataceae bacterium
CTTTTCTAGATATCTAATTACTTGAGCAATTAGACATAATAACTTTTTAACTCGCTCCTATTATTGGAGGTTTTTCTGTTTTATTAATCATTTTCACTTGACTTTATATAGTTATCCTCCTATAAAAAACGCCCTTAGAAAAAAATCTAAGGACGAATAAAAATCCGTGGTACCACCTTAGTTCTAGATAAATCTAGCCCTCATTATAACTTTAACGCAGTCTTACGAGTTACTCAAAGGTAGTATTCTAATATGTTTCATGGCTTTCACCGGCCCATAATCGCTTTTTTTATATTAGTTTTTTGTCCTTATCAACATAACTAAAATAATTATAACCTAATAATTTATTTTATTCAATAAAGTAAATCCCATAATTTAATAAAATAATGTAAAAATTTTGTAAAAGTTGCTTTTTTTAATATCTTGTTTTTGTTAATTGAACAGGTGTTGTAAGTTCATTAATTCTAGTAATAATCCTTACAGTATTAAAGCGATCATCATCAATTTTAGGGTCAATTAAATGATTTTCTAATTGGGTAATATTTAAGTTGCTAGAAATTATTACAGGCAAACCTAAACTAAGTCTATATTGGATTACTGAACCAAAAACTTGATCTCTAAACCAAGAAGACATCACGGCACTTCCAAGGTCATCTAAAATTAATACTTGACACTCTTTTAACAACTTCACTTTTTCTTCTAGTGTATTATCATTCATTCCTGAGTGAATATTTCTAATTAAATCAGGAATATAGGCAAACACTACTTTCACATTTTTTAACGCAAGTTCATTAGCGATTGCGGAAAGTAAAAATGTTTTACCCGTACGATTTTTTCCAAAAACATAAAGTCCTTTTGTAAGTTTATTAGAAAAGTAGTTTTCTAAAAATTCTTTTGCTACTTTTAAAGCTTCAACTCTTTCATCATTAAAAGTTTCAAAATCTTCTAAATAAGCATCCAAAATATAATCATTATGATAAATAGTATTAATGTTTCTTTTCTTTTCAGCTTTATCAAGCATATCTTGATATCTTTTAGATGGTCTTAATTCTATTCTAGTCGGATTAAATTCTAATACAGGCTCAAAAGGATTATTATCATTCTTTAAATATTCTTTCTTTTGTAGAACATATTGATATACGACTAAAATATCTTCATTTTTAAATTCTAAATTTGAAGTTTCTTTAAATTGTTTAATTTCTTTTAACATATCATTTAACATTCCACTTTTCTCCTATCGATTCCATAATTTCATCAATCCAATCCGGTTCGCCACTACTTTCTCTATGTTTTTTCTTTCTTGTTTTACTACTATTATCAATTCCCTCTAAAATTAAAAGAGCGTCATCACCAGTTTTAATTCCCCTACTTAACCAATCCGCCAAAACTTTTTCTAAATAGTTTATATGGGGAAAATTGTCATTAAATTTGATTGCCGCAATTATTACCCCATTCATAAGCCCAATATCAACCGCGTTTTTTTCTATAAATTGTCTCATTGTTTCAAGCGCAAACCCAGGATTCGCCATAGTAGGACCAAATATTTTAATTATTTGTTGGGGTGTAAGTTTAGATAAATTTATTTGATGTTTCGGTTCTTCTTTCTTTTCAATATGAATTAAATCACTTCCATATGTTTCATTAAAATAACTCTGTGAGTTTAAGGCAATTCTTTCATAAAATAATGATTTATTTTCTTCATCATAACTTTTAGATAAAATGCTAACCATTTCCGCAATTGTAAAATTATAAACATACATTACAGAGGCAATTTGAGCTTTAATTCTGTTAGTATAAATACCTCTTTTTTTAATTCTTATCGGTAATTTTTCATATAGTTTTTCAAAATCAAATGAATCTTTAATAATAATGCCACTACCATTTTTTCTCCCCATCACAAATAAATCACTCTTTAAAATATCTAAATCTTTCGATTTATAGACATCATCAAATGATTTTGTGATATTTGTATAACCTTTTCTTGAAATTTCTACTTGAGAGAAATATGAAAAAAGCAAGTTAAAGTTGGCTTCACCAACTTCACTCTTTAAAAAACTTCCTAAAACTGCGTCAAGTAAAAACCTTCTCGCATTTAAGGGCATGTTTATTCTATATAAGTAAAGATCATCCTTTAAGAAGGTTGTAAGAAGGCCAATCGCTTCTAGTTTATCTATAGCCGAAGAAAAAGTTTCTTCGTCTAAAACGAGTAAGTCAAAAAGTACTTTTCTTTCTAAAACATCTGATTGAAAGGTGTTTCTATCAACTAAATTAATTAACATCATATATAAACCATAGGCATGACTACCAATTAATGGTTGATAAAGAAGTGTAAGTACTTTTGTATCTTCACTAGAAATTAAGCCATGAGTATTAACCCAAAAATACTTATTCATCTCTTATAAAACCTAAGTTCTCTTTTTAAGCGATCATAGATATCAGCGATTACGGTCTTACTACGGCCAAAATCAAATAAAATATTTGAATTTAAGACAAAATCAATCGCTGTTTCCCTTCTCGTGATTGAAATAATCTTTACATCTAGTGTGTCTCTGCTTCTTCTAAAGATAAACTCTCCATAATTATCATCTTGATGAATTAATTCATAACCATAATTAGTCGCAACTTTTTTAACGGCTACCATACATTCTTTATAGTCATTTTGATACCAATTTGTTTGTAAGCGGATATCTTTTGCGTTTTCACTTGTCTTATAAATTGCCATATTCTTTCTCCATTTCTTCTAAAATTTTTAAAACCTCTTTTTTAGTATTTTCTACTCCTTTTGTATTATCAATAACATAATCTGATAAACTTACCTTTTTATCAATATCTATTTGCGAGTTAATTAGTTTCTTCGCTTCTTCTTTTTTAATATTATCGCGAATCATTAATCTTTCTAAAATGACATTATTAGGGCTATAGA
>JAAZKC010000039.1 GCA_012800005.1 Acholeplasmataceae bacterium
CACAATATTCAGGTGGATTCTATAAACAAGTATTTGCGATAAACTGTACAGTCCATTACCATTATGAAGGAGATCCCGCTAATTACCCTAGAGGTGTCTTAGGAACAGCTTATGGCTACTGGCATGGTGACCACGTTTTATGGACATTTGATGAATGTTACTCTTCGTCACCAGAAGAATAAAATTATGTTAAAACTTAAGATGTTTTTGAAATTTTGATAATTGAAAAGGAGAAATATTTATGAAAAAAATAGGCTTATTTTTAGGAATACTTCTAATAGTTATTTTTCTTACAAGTTGTGGTGGTAAAGAAGACAAAATTAAAACATACAAAGTCACTTGGAAGAATTATGATGATACAGTTTTAGAAGTAGATGAAAATGTTCCCCTAGGAACAATGCCATCATTTGATGGAGATGAACCAACGAAAGATGGTTATACCTTTATGGGGTGGGAACCAGAAATTAAAAAAGTAACTGGTGATGTTACTTATGTAGCTAAGTTTGTTCCAGTTGGAACAGAAACTTATACAGTTACTTGGAAGAATCATGATGGAACAGTTTTAGAAAAAGATCTAAATGTTCCCAATGGTACAATGCCCGAATATAATGGTGATACTCCAACAAAGCCAGGTGGTTATACTTTTACTGGTTGGACACCTACTGTCAGTGTAGTTACAAAAGACATTGAATACACCGCAACATTTAAGCTTGTTGAGGTTAGTACTGATGATTATATATTCGCTCTTAAAGGTGATGGTTATGCCTTAATCCATTATTTAGGTGATGATGAAAATGTTGTAATTCCAGAAGTTTATAAAGAAAAACCAGTTACCTCTATTGAACAGTGGGCTTTTGAAGACAACAAAACTATGACATCAGTAGTTATTCCTAATAGCGTTATTGAAATTAAAGAAGATGCCTTTTATAATTGCCAAACTTTAAAAACAGTTACTTTTGGCAGTAATGTAAAATCAATTGGTATGAATGCTTTTTACGGTTGTACATCATTAGAATCAGTTATTTTACCTGAAGGATTAACTTATCTTGGAGAAATGGTGTTTATGGATTGTGAAGCGTTAAAATCAGTTATTTTACCAAATAGTGTTGAAAACTTTGGTTCATTTATGTTTTGGGGTGCTGATGCAGTAATATTTAATGAATATGAAAATGGTAAATATTTAGGTAATACTACCAATCCACATTTAGTTTTTATAGGCTTAATTGATGATTCTGCGACAACCATTAAATTTCACAATAATTGTAAAGTTATTGCGGATGATGCATTAGGAGATACTAATATAGAAACGATTGATTTTGGAACTGGTGTAGAAATAATTGGTAGAAGTGCTTTTAGTGGTTGTCAACAATTAAAAGACATAACTATTCCAAACAATGTTATTAAAATTGGTGATATGGCTTTTCAATCTTCATCAATAACCAAAATTACAATAGGTAATAATGTCAAACATATCGGGATTTCCGCCTTTGAATATTGTAGTAATTTAACTGATGTATCGCTTCCTAATGGTATTGAATATATTGATATGTATGCGTTTAATTATTGTGATTCATTAACTAGGGCGATACACGATAATGGTTATTATTTAGGTAATAATGAAAATCCATATTTATGTTTATTAGATGTAGATAATAACTCAATTAGTAATATTACAATTCATGAAGATGCGAAAATAATTGCTAGTTACACTTTTTCTGATTGTAGAAACTTAACTACCGTGACAATCCCTAAAAATGTTAAAAAGATTGGTAAAGGCGCTTTTTATGGCTGTAAAAATTTAACTGAGGTTATTGTTGATGCTAATAATACAGCATATGAAGCACCAAATAAAAAAGCGATTATCGAAAAAGAGACAAAGACACTTATTGTAGGACTTAATAATACCGTTATTTTAGAAGGAGTATTACATATTGGCGATTTTGCATTTTATAGTTGTGAAGAATTAACATCAATAGTAATTCCCGATGGTGTTATATCAATTGGTGATAATGCTTTTAGATATTGTATGAAATTAGAATCTGCAACAATTCCTAATAGTGTTACTCATATCGGTGAAAATGCCTTTGGTGATTGTTATAAATTAGCATCAGTGACAATACCTAACAATCTTAAATTTATTGATAATTCAGTATTCAGCCGTTGTAAAACAATTACATCTATTATTATTCCAGATTCAGTTTCATATATTGGTAATAATGCGTTTAGAGATTGTGAGTCATTAACTGATGTTACTTTTGGTAGTAATGTAGTTGTGATTGGAGAAGATGCTTTTGAAAGTTGTCCACTCACAGAAATTAAAATTCCTAATAGTGTTAAAAGTATTAAATATGGTGCATTTTATGAGTGTGCTGCTACAACAATAGAAATTGGTAGTGGAGTAGAAGTAATTGGCATGCTTGCATTTGGTAAATGTAATCAAGCAACTACTCTTAAAGTGAATAAAGAAAACAAAGTTTTCGATTCAAGAGATAACTCAAACGCAATTATAAGAAAGGATTCAAATATTCTCGTAGTTGGAATTAAAACTACAATTATTCCTAATACTGTCACATCAATTGGTGAGTATGCATTTTATGGTTTAGAAAGTCTTGAAAATATTACCCTTGGAAGTGGTGTTACATCGCTTGGTAGATATGCTTTTGCTTATTCTGGTTTATCTAAAATAACTTTAAATAAAGAACTTACATCTATTGATAGATATGCATTTAGTAACTGTTCAAGTTTAAATATGATTGTAATTCCAAGTAGTGTTACTGATATTGGAGCTAATGTTTTCCGAAATTGTACAAATTTAGAGATTTATGCTGAGGCAACCACACAACCAACTAATTGGGATGAAAATTGGAATAGAAGTAACTGTAAAGTTTATTGGTATAGTGAAATTTCTAACACTGATGGTTCACATTGGCGTTATGTTAATGAAGTTCCAACAGTTTGGCTTCCTTAAACAATAAAATACTTGATATTAAATAGCTATTTTGATATGATACCTCCAAAGTAGACACATGAAATAAACAAAAAGTTTAATTATGTGTAAAACCTTAAATTTTCACAAAAATGAGGACTTTGGAGGTTTTTTCATGTCAAAAAGTATAAATTTGTTTATCATTATAATGGTAAGGTTGTTTTTAAGGTAAGAATATGAATGCGAAAATAGATATCTCAAATGTAATAATAAAAACTGAAAGATTAATATTAAGACCTTGGACGTTAGAAGATTTAGATGACTTTTATAATTATGCAAAAGTTCCTGGTGTTGGAGAAATGGCTGGTTGGCCTCATCATAAAAGTAAAGAAGAATCTTTAAGAATTTTAAAGATTTTTATTACGGAAAAGAAAACTTTTGCGTTAGAGTATGAAGGTAAAGTAATTGGTTCTTTAGGAATAGAAGAATATGATGAAAATGAAAATCCTGAATTAAATCATAAAGTAGGAAGATCTATTGGTTATGTTTTATCAAAAGATTATTGGAATCAAGGTTTAATGACAGAGGCGGTAAAGGCTGTCTTAGATTACTGTTTTAAGGAATTGAAATTAGATTTTTTAGTTGCGAGTTTTTATGAGTATAATATAAAATCAAAAAGAGTTTTAGAAAAGTGTGGTTTTAAATTCTATAAAAATAAAACATTTAAAACTAAAACAGGAGAAGAATATAAAGGTGTATTAATGATTGTGTGAAAAAAACGTTTTTTTAAAAAATATTAAATGGCTCTTAAAGGCCATTTTCTTTTATTATAAAAAGAAATTTTGTTTTATTTAAAAAAATGATAAAATATATTCTTAAAAGTTAATATGTTAAAAGGGGGGGGAAGTTATGGATTTAAAGAATTTCAAGTTGGTAAAAGAATATAGATTTGGTGATGGCGATTCATTAGGGATAATTGAATATACTTTTGATGGAGGTTATCTTAGAGAAAGTTTTTTACAAAACAGTGATGAACCTAATAGATTTTACCGGAAAATAAGAATCTATGATGATGTAGGATATTTAATTTACATGAATTATATCCAAGAAGGATATGACCACGAAGAGTGGCGTCGCTTTAGCAATATACCCCAAGATCTTGCGTTAAAATTAGCGCGACTTATGAAAAGAGAGGCAATATTTTCTAGAGAAGATTATCTTAGAGAAATAATTTTAAATAAAGAATGGGAAAAACTTAAAAAGTATGCAAATGAAGAAATTGCTTTAATTGAAAACAGGAAAAAATTTGAAGAAGAAGGATGTTATTTTGGAATAAGAGATAAAAATGATCCTAAAAAGATAATTTATCCTGATATAAAGGGTTTTAAACGTAAGTTTGATAAAGTTGAACAAATTAATCCTCAGTGGTTAAGCCACGCATATTTCTTTAAAAATGGTACATTTGGCTATTCAATTATTACAAAACCAGAAGAAACTATTTATAGATGTGAGGTTCAACTCGGCTGTAATTTGAGGCCTTATGGTGCAGCATGGACTATTAAAGATGATAAATTAACAAGTCTGGTTAGTTTAATCCCAGATAATTGGGCAAAAACCCTTGAAAAAGAACTTAATCTTAAAGTTTATTCTATTTCTGAAGCAGAAGAGCTTGCGGAAGAGAAGAGAACAGGAAAGAAAAAGAAAAAACCTTAACACTAAAAAACAACCACCATTTTATTGGTGGTTTTTTTCAAACGTTATCTAACATTTTCATATTTATGATGGTATAATAAATTTAAATAGGGGTGGCACCAATGATAAGAAAAGTTAATGCAAAAGATTTAAAGGTGTTAAATAAAATTTATAATAACGCCAATAAAAAAGAATTATTTTATAAAGACCTTTCGCTGGAATTATTTGAAAGAAAGTTTTTTAAATCTCCAAATTATGAAATAGTTACCTATCTTTATGATGATGGAGTAATTAAAGGATTTATAAGTGGAGTTAAGATGCCGCAAAAGGCTTATATTACTTATATATATGTTTTACCTGAATTTAGAAATAACCAAATTGGTAATTTGCTTTATAAAGCGATTATGAAAGATTTTGATGGTTTAGAGGTTGACCTTGTTTTCTTTAATCCAGCGCACTTGCCTTGGTTGATAAAGGGTAGGTTTATGCATCCTAATGCACCTGGTGTTTATGTTAATAGTTTGGCTTATGATTTTTTTATTAAAAAAGGATTTATTGAGTTTGCGAGACAAAATGTTTATTTTAGAAATTTAAGTGAATTTAAGTATTCCGATAATATACTTGAAAACTTTAAAAGACTAGAAAAAGAAGAAGAAATTACTTTTGGATTTTATAACTATAATACAGATAAAGAACTTCTTGAATTAATGGAAAACTTGAAAAATGAAGGTTGGAAGAAAGAAGTTTTAAATCATGTGGAAACTTATAAAGAGAAAAACACTTTGATTGTCGCAAGACATAAAAATAAAGTAATAGGATTTACTGGACCAATTAAAAATGATAATGGTAGAGGTTATTTCGCTGGTATTGGAGTTCATTCTGATTATAGGAGTAAGGGTGTTGGAAAAACATTATTTAATAAGTTATGTTATGAACTTAAACAAATTAGTGATTATATGACTTTATTTACGGGAGTTAATAATAACGCAAGATTTATTTATGAATCGGCGGGTTTTGAAATAGCACGAGTATTTGGAAATCTAAGGAGGAAAGTATGAAAACAATTATGGCAATAGGCGCTCACATTGGTGATATGGAACTCACTTGTGGTGGAGTATTATGTACAATGGCACTTGAAGGTGCGAAGATTGTGACAGTTGCGTTAACAGCGGGAGAAAAGGGCACAACTGGAGATATTGAACTTTATAAAAAACAGAAGATTAGTGAAGCTAAACGGTTTGCGGAAGCATTAGGTGGGGAAAGTGTTGTTTTAAATTATCCAGATGGACTTTTACATGTAACGGAAGAAGTTAAATGGGAAGTTGCGGATTTAATTAGAAAATATAAACCAAGTATCTTAATTACGCACCATAGAAAGTCAATGCATAAAGACCATGAAGCATGTCATTTAATTGTGAAAGATGCGCAATTTTATGCTGGATTAAAAGGTTTTAAACGGGAATTAGAAGCTCATTATGCTAATGGTCCATATTATGCAGAAAACTGGGAAGATCCAGTAGATTTTCGCCCTTATGTTTATGTTAAAGTTTCTAAAGAAGGTTATGAAAAATGGAGAGAACTGATTAGTATTCATAAGTTTACAGTAGAAAGCCCTTCTTTTAAATATAAAGAATATTATGAAGCGTTAAAGATTGTTAGAGGTAAGGAAGCAAGATTAGATTATGCAGAAGCTTTTAACATTGATGAACTTAAAAAACGTATTATAAGAGAAACATTATAATTTAATTGTCAAGTTTTGATAATATTTTTCAAAAATATTAAAGTATCATATACTATGAGGGAGCGTGATTATATTGAATATTATAGTTTGTATTAAGCAGGTACCTGCTTCATCAAATGTAAAAATTGACCCGGTTACGGGTGTTTTAATTAGGGATGGCGAAAATGTTAAGATGAATCCTTTTGACCTTTTTGCGTTAGAAGCGGCTTTCTATGTTAATGAAAGAATAAAAAGTAATATTCATACAGTAACTATGGGTCCACCAAGTGCTAAAAGTGTGTTATTAGAATCACTTTATATGGGGGCCGATAGTGGTACTTTAATTACTGATAGAAAGTTTGCAGGAGCGGATGTACTGGCGACCGCTTATACATTAGGTAGCGCAATTGCTCATATTGGTA
>JAAZKC010000040.1 GCA_012800005.1 Acholeplasmataceae bacterium
ATGTTAATGACTAAAACTAATAATATTAGAGATGTTATTGCCTTTCCTAAAATTCAGTCCGCAAGAGACATTATGTTAAATGCGCCTGATAAAGTAAGCAAAGAACAATTAGAAGAATTAGGTTTAATTATAAAAGAGGCTAAAGATGAAGCGTAAGGATTATATTAGTTGGGACCAGTATTTTATGGGGGTCGCATTATTATCAAAAAAGCGCAGTAAAGACCCAAATACCCAAGTTGGCGCTTGTATTATTAACGAAGATAAAAGAATCATTGGCATTGGCTATAATGGTTTTCCAGGAAAATTATCAGATGATGAATTTCCTTGGGCAAGAGAAGGAGATTTTGTTGATACTAAGTATCCTTATGTTGTTCATGCGGAAATGAATGCGATTTTAAATTCAACTCAAAGTTTAAAAAACGCGACATTATATGTCACGCATTTTCCTTGTAGTGAATGTACAAAGATGTTAATTCAAGTGGGAATTAAAGAAATTGTCTATTATAGTGATCATTACGAAAATACTGATAGCCATAAAGCAAGTGATAAAATGTTAAAAGCGGCGAATGTAAAGGTTCGTATGTTTAATGATTTCGAATTATAAAATAAACTTTTAATGTGTTAGGAGAGTAGTATGAAAGAATTTATTAAAAAATATAAAAACTATGTAATAGGTATACTAATAATTATTGGTAGTCTTTTACTTGATATTTTTACTAAACTCTTATCTAACGCCTTTTTACCTAAACAAGTATCAGGAATAAATGAAGAACCTTTGGCGGTAATACCGGGGTTTTTCTATTTAGTTGAACACCACAATTTTGGGGTTGCTTGGAGTAGATTTGAAAATAATTTCTTTGTTCTTTATCTTATACCTTTAATTGCGTTAGCGATATTTATTTATCTTTTTACAAAAGTTGATTTTAAGAAAAAACTAATTTATTCAATTTCTGTAAGTATGATGATAAGTGGTACTTTAGGCAATTATATTGATAGAATTTTTAGAGGTTATGTGGTTGACTTTTTATCATTTCATTTTGGTTCTTATATTTACCCAACATTCAATATCGCTGATAGTTTATTAGTTGCAGGAGTAATATTATTTTGTTTTGACTTATTATTTTTAGAACATAAAAGAACTGAAAAAAACAGTGAGGTAGCTTCTAATGAAGAAGATCTTAATAGCTGAAGATATTGATGCTAGATTAGATGTCTATTTAGCTAAAGAATTAGAAATCGCCAGAAATCAAATAAAAAAACTTTTTGATTCTAAAAAAATTTTAGTTAACAACTCTAATGTTAAAGCGAGTTATAGGCTTAAAGAAGGGGATTATCTAACAATTTTAGAAGGTCCTGAAGAAATTAACTTAGAACCTATTAACTTAAACTTAGAAATCATTTATGAAGATAATTATATTATCGTATTAAATAAACCAAGAGGTCTTTTAATTCATCCAAGTATTTCTAATAAATCTGTAAGTTTAGTAAATCATTTAATTTATCACACAAAAGATTTATCTAATTTAGGTGGAGAAGAGCGCCCTGGCATTGTTCACCGCCTTGATCAAGATACAAGTGGACTTATCGTAATCGCAAAAGACAATGAAACTCACGTTAACTTAGTTAATCAGTTTAAAGATAGAGTAGTAAAAAAGGTCTATGAATGTATTTGTCATAAGCCTTTTATAGAAGAAAAAGGTAAAATTGATATTCCAATTGAAAGACATCAATCTTACACTAAAATGGCCGCATCTCCAACTGGAAGAGAGGCACTTACTTATTTTAAAGTGTTAAATCAAAATGAAAATTATGCGTATTTAGAAGTTGAAATTATTACTGGTAGAACTCATCAAATTAGAGTTCATTTAAGTTATATTAACCACCCATTAGTAGGAGATCCCTTATATGGAATTAAAAAAGATAATGAAGGACAATTTCTTCATGCCAAAGAATTAGGCCTTTATCATCCTAAAACTAATGAGTTTATGACTTTTAAAGCAAAATTACCTAATTATTTTATTAATAAATTAAAGGAGCTTAAAATATGAGTATTGGAACATTAGCTTTATCTTGGTTAATTGCCCCTGTTTTATTTATTGTGGCAGGATTATTATTAATAATAAAACCACCTAAAAACATTAATGATTATTATGGATACCGTACTAAAGGGTCTAAAAAGACTAAAATTCATTGGAATTTAGCTCAAAAGATAGCGGGAATCTATTTACTCGCATCTGGAATTATTTTAGTTATAATTGCGGTTTTAGCATTATTATTAATTAAAGAAGAATATCTTTTTAATCCTTTTTTAGTTTTTGGCATAATTATTTTTGAGTTACTTCAATTTATAATTATGATTATTATAGTTGAGGCAAAACTTAAAAAAATTGAAATAAAGGAAATTTAAAAAAGATAGTGATTAAATTTATTCAGTAATTAATTAAAAGCCAAGTCGTTGTGACTTGGCTTTATTATTATCTTTGTTATTTAACTGAAGGAATAATATTATTTTTCTTTAAGTTTCTAAAATTTAATTTAGTAATTGGAAGTAAGGCTTGATAGCCTTTTTCATGATAAATCTTTACTAGTTGCTCATCAGCCTTTTTGCCCGCACCTTTTGTAAGTCTTAGGCCAATATATTTAGAGAATTGTTGCATTTTAGCTAAAAAAGCGTATCTTGCGATAATACTTGCTGCCGCAACCGAAATATGAATCGACTCAGCATTAGTATAAAAAGAAATGTTTTTATAAACATTAGCCTCACCATCTAAATAATCAAAATAAATTCTTGGTGCACAAAACTGGTCTACAATTACTGGAACTTCCTTTTTAACTTTTCTTGTGGTTAAAATAATGGCTTGGTTATGAAGAAATGCTTTAATCTTGTTCATATTAAAACCTCGTCTAACCATTTCGTTATATTTCTCTGGTTTTAAAATTAAAATTGAATGAGTTAACATTTTTGTAAGTTTTGGCGCAAGCTCAATAATCTTTTTATCAGTCATTGATTTTGAGTCTCTAACACCCATTTGTTCTAAAGTTTCAATTTGTTCTTTAGGAACATAAGCACTACATACCACCACAGGTCCGAATAAATCTCCAGTTCCTACTTCATCAGAGCCAATAGCGCTAAAATTGACTAATCCTAGTCTTGTTTTAATCCGCTTTAACTCTTCTTTATAATCACCTTGTAAAACTAAGGAACCCGTTTTATAAATTAAGATATCAACACTATCTTTTGTTCCTTTAAAAGATAAATGCGCATTATTGTGCTCGACTTCATATGCGCTATACATCTCTAAGAGTAAAGTTACTTGATTTTTAGATAAACTCATTGAATAACTATTAACCATAATTAACCTCTTTTGTGCTATAATAATTATAACATAAAAAAGAGGAAAAAGTAAGGGGTTTTTAAATGAATTTTCACATGACCACATTAGAGTTTGACAAGATTTTAAGCCAAATAACAGTGTATTCTAAATCTGAATCTGCGAAAAACAAAATTTTATCTTTGAAGCCTTTAGAAAATAAAGAAGACATTATTTTAAGTCACGATAAGATTTTAGAATGTATGGAAATTATTATAAAAAGTGGCAATCTTAACTTAATTAATGATTATGACATTTTAGATATTTTAAAAGAAGTTAGTTATAGAAGGCTTTTAAGTATTAAAAGTATTCAATATTTAAGGCTTTTTCTTGTGATGAGTGGAGAGATTTCTAAAAGAAATAAAAATTTCATAAAAGAAAACATTAAACTTGATAAACTTAATTATTACTTTGATAATATCACTACATTTGAAGATTTACTGGCTCACATTGACTCAGTTATCGCTCCTGATGGGGTTATTTTAGATAGTGCTAGTGAAAAGTTATATAAAATTAGAAAAGAAATTAGAAAATTAGAGGAAAGAAGAAAGACTATTTTAAATGGACTACTTCAAAAGAAAGCCTCAATTTTAAATGAATCATTACTAGTAATGAGAAATGATAGGCTTTGTCTACCTGTGAAAACTGAATTTAAAAACCAAATTAAGGGAATTATTCATGATACCTCAAGTAGTCAAACTACTACATATATTGAGCCAATTGATGCTTATAATATCTCAACTGAACTAATAAACTTAGAATATGATGAAAAAAAAGAAATTGAAAATATAATTTATGAACTAGTAGAAGAGGCACATCCTTATTATGATAGTTTAATTTTAAATTTAGAAATATTTATTGAACTTGATAAATACTTTAGTATTGCGGAATATAGTCATATCAATAACTTGATTAAACCAACTATTTCTAATAATACCCATATTATTGATGCAAGACATCCCCTAATTGATAGTAGTGAAGTTGTTCCTGTTGAAATTAAGTTATCTAGTTTAAAGCCAATTTTAATGATTACTGGACCTAATACTGGTGGTAAGAC
Source organism: Acholeplasmataceae bacterium (assembly GCA_012800005.1). Taxonomy (GTDB): domain Bacteria; phylum Bacillota_I; class Bacilli_A; order Acholeplasmatales; family UBA5453; genus DUQU01. The sequence continues at coordinate 4,429 of JAAZKC010000040.1, forward strand.
AGTTCTTTTAAAGACTTTAGGGCTTTTATCTATTATGAATCAATCAGGATTACTAATCCCAGCTAAAAAGGCGGAAATGGCCATTTATAATGGCATTTACGCTGATATTGGCGATAAACAATCGATTGTTCAAAGCTTATCAACATTTTCAAGCCATATTTTAAATATTAAAGGTATTGTTGATATGGCAAGTGAAGGTGCATTACTGTTATTTGATGAGTTAGGTAGTGGAACAGATCCTAAAGAAGGGGTTTCTCTTGCGAAAGCGATTATTAATTACGCAATTAGAAATAATATTTTCTTAGTTTTAACAACCCACTATAGTGAACTTAAAGCATTTAGTTATGAAAATTTAAGTATTGAAACTGCGAGTGTTCGCTTTAATGATGAAACATTAGAACCACTTTACTTAGTTGATTATGGAAGAAGTGGGGCTTCAAATGCCTTAAAGATTGCGAAAAGATTAAAACTTAAAGAAGAAATTTTAAATGAAGCACTTTCATTTTTAGAAGATACTAAGACTGATATAGGAAAAATTATTTTAGCGTTTGAAGAAAAAGAAAAAGTTTTAGATAAATTAACTGAAGAAGCAAAAGAAAAAGAAGAGCTTTTTAGATTAAAAGAAGAAAAACTAACAAAAGAACTTAAAAAGTTAGAACTTAATAAACAAAATATTTTAAAAGAAGTTAAAGAAGAAAGTAAAAAGCTTCTTAAGGAACAAGAATCTAAATTTAAAGATGTTTTAAAAAAGTTAGAAAATGTAAAAGAAGCCCATGAAATCGCAGAGTTAAAACATGAAGTTTCTAAACTTGGAATTAAATTTAGTGAAGAATCAGATGAAGAATTTAAGGTTGGAGATAATGTTTATATTAAATCTTATGATCAAAATGGCGTTATTACTAATATTAAAAAAGATGATTATTATGTGAAGTTTGGTCATTTTGAACTTTCTTTTAAAAAAAGTGATTTACTTAAACATACCATAGAAAAGAAAGAAAAAGTAAAGAAAAGAGAGAAAACTACTTTCACAGTTAGAGAAGTTAAAACTGAACTTGATTTAAGAGGCTTTAGGGCTATTGATGTTAAAGATGCTTATTTAAAGTTTATTGATGATGCGATACTTTCTAATTTAAACGAAGTTAAAGTGATTCATGGTTATGGTACTGGGGCAGTCAAAAAAGCCTTATATGAAGAACTTAAAAAAGATGCAAATGTGGCTTCGTACCGCTTTGGTGGACAATATGAAGGTTCAAGTGGAGTAACTATAATTACTTTAAAGAAAGATTAGGTGGTTTAAGTGGTGAAACAATTGTTTGAATATACAAAAAAGGTTTTAAAAAGTTATAAATTAATTTCATATCTTTGCATCATAGGTTTTTTCATCTTAGGACTTACATTAGTAAAAACCGGAAATATTATTGATAATAATCCTCCTAAAAATAGAGCTTATGAGATTTATCTTTTTGGAGAAGATCATACAAAAGAGTCAATAAGAAAAAAAGAGTTAGAGATTTGGGGAGATTTTTATCATAATAAAGGGATGAGGCACTTATTTATTGAATCGGCTTATTTTGATGCGGAAATATTAAACCTTTGGATGCAAGATGATTCTGATTATTATTTAGATTATTTATATGAAGGCTGGAAAGGAACTTTTTCTTATGATCCTATGGTAAGAAACTTTTATGTTCAAATTAAAGAAAATTATCCGGAAACAATTTTTCATGGAACTGATGTCGGTCATCAATTTCATAGTGCTGGTGAGTTTTATTTAGAATACTTAGAAGCAAACAGC
>JAAZKC010000041.1 GCA_012800005.1 Acholeplasmataceae bacterium
ATGGTGTTTATGTTAATACTGAAAGAAAGTATGTTGACCCTAGAAAGAAAGAAGATACAATTGAGGTTCCTTTTACTGGAAAGAAGGAAGTTACTTTTGATCAAGTAATTAAACCTAAAGAAGAATATTTAAATGAAGAAATTGTTTATAAAAAAGAAAAAGTTAAAGAGATTTTAAAAGAACCTATTGTTGAAACTCCTTTCTTTGAGGCGAAAGCGGCCGAACAAGAAAAAATAAAACCTACGCAAGAACGTGAAATTAGTCGTTTAGAAGAAATTAAGCCGGAAGTTTTAGAGGTAGAAACATTTAGCCCTGAACCACTTGAAAAAGAAGAGATAGAAGCTTCTAAACCAAAAGAAATTGAACCAGTTAAAGAAGTAGTTAAGAAAAAAACAAGAAGAAAATATATCCCTCCTACTCATGAGATGTTTTCAAAAGTTGAGCGTGATCAAAATGCACGTCCTGAGTGGTTATTAAGACTAGAAAATACTGTTAATGAGACATTGAAACAGTTTTATGTTGATGGTAAGGTTCAAAATATTATTAAAGGACCAACTGTCACAAGATATGAAATTGCCTTAGAGCCAGGTGTTAATGTTAAAAAAGTAGAAGGAATCAAAAATAACTTAATGATGAATTTAGCAGCACGTACATTAAGAATTGAAGCGCCAATTCCAGGTAAACCTTATGTTGGGTTAGAACTTCCAAACGAAGTTCCTGAAATTGTCGCCTTTGGGAATGTTGTTGAAGACCCTAAGTTTATTAATTCCAAAGATCCACTTTTAGTTGCCTTAGGTGTTGATATTGATGGAAATAATATTTTTTATGATATTAAAAAAATGCCCCATGGTTTAATTGCTGGGGCTACTAATAGTGGTAAGTCGGTATGTGTTAATACAATTATTATGTCTTTACTTATGAAAAATCATCCAGATGATTTAAAGTTTATTATGATAGACCCAAAGAAAGTTGAATTGTCAATTTATAATGGAATTCCTCACTTAGTGACACCAGTAATTACTGATGAAGAAGTTGCCGCAACCGCGCTTACTTGGGCGACAGAAGAAATGGATAATCGTTTCTTAAAGTTCGCTAATGCGAAAGTTAAAGACTTAGAAAGTTATAATGAAAAAGCGGAGTTAGACCCATCACTAGAAAAAATGCCTTATATTATTATTGTAATTGATGAGTTAGCGGATTTAATGATGAAAGCCGCTAGAGATGTTGAAGATGCAATCCAAAGAATTACGCAAAAAGCGAGAGCTGCGGGTATTCACTTACTTGTGGCGACACAAAGACCTACAACTGACGTTATTAAAGGAACAATAAAAGCTAATATTCCTACAAGAATCGCTTTTAGTGTTGCGCAAATTCAAGACTCAATTGTCGTTTTAGACCAACAAGGTGCTGAAACATTATTAGGCAGGGGAGATATGTTGTTTAAGACAGTAGGTACTCCACTTAGATTACAAGGTGCATACATTAAAGATTCAGAAATTGAAGCAGTTACTAACTTTATTAAGGCACAAATGGAAGCGGAATATTTAATTGACGAAAATCAATTAAGAAAATTTAAAGAAAAAATTGAACTTGTTGAAGATGAACCTTTATTACTTCCGGTTGCACAGTATGTCGTAGCTGAACAAAACGCTTCAATTAACGCTATTCAAAAAGAATTTGGCATAGGTTTTAATAGAGCTCAAAAGATTGTAGAACTATTAGAAACAAAAGGTGTAGTAGGCGCTAGTGAAGGAACTAAAGCTCGTCAAGTTTTAGTCACTGAAGCGGAATTAGAGGAAATGTTATCATAATGGAAGAACAAATTACTAAAGAAATAGAGCCCTTAAAAGATGATAAAAGGGCTGTTTTAAAAAAGTTAATAACTTTATC
>JAAZKC010000004.1 GCA_012800005.1 Acholeplasmataceae bacterium
ATATAGCAAGAGGAATCAATACTAAATTATATAAAAAAGCCCAAACTAAATTTTCTATAATATTAGTTGTGGTTTTTTTAGATAAGTCAATCGCAATTAAAACCAATCTTAAATCATTATCTAGCATAACTACATCTGCGGTATCATTTGCAATATCGGAAGCATTACTAACAGAAAAACTAACATCAGCTTGTTTTAATGCTGGTGCATCATTAATACCATCACCCACAAACGCAACCACTTTATGTTTGTTTTGAAGTTTTTTAATTATATTAGCTTTTTCATTAGGTAGTACTTCACTATAATACTCTTTAATTCCTACTTTTTTAGCTAAATATTTAGCGGTATTATCATTATCTCCAGTAATTAAATATGGTTTGATGTTTAAAGCCTTTAACTCATTTATTAATTCAATACTTTCTTCTTTTAGTTCATCTTCTAAAACAATCATATTAACAACTTTTTTATTAACTGAAGTAAAGATGACAACTTTGCCTTCACTTGTAAACTTTTTATATTCATGTTCAAATATATTAGTAATCTCATTTTCCTCAATAAAATTTAATGATCCAACTAATATCTTTTCTCCTAAATAAGCTCCTTTAATGCCTTTACCATCAATATTTTCATATTCATCAATTTTATAAGCAAGTATCTCTTCTTTATATGAATTGATAGCTTTTCCTATGGGATGGTTTGAATGAATTTCAAGTGATTTTGTATATGCAAGATATTTAAAATCTCCAAAATATTCACTAACTACTAACTCACCTTTAGTAAGTGTTCCTGTTTTATCAAATCCAATCGCTTCAATTTTATTAGCTAATTCAAAAAATTCTCCACCTTTATATAATATTTTATTTTTAAAAGCTAAACCGCTTGACACCGCAATTGAAGTTGGTGTTGCTAAACCTAATGCACACGGACACGAAACTACTAATACCGCAATCATAACCTCTAGTGATATTGATAAATCTTTTTGCAAGATGAATTTATATAAAATAAATGTTAGTGTTGCGATTATTAATATTGTGAACACAAAATATTTTGCAATAACATCAACTATTCTTTGAAATTTTGGTTTTATTAATGATGTTTCTTCAACTGTATTAATTATTTTAGATAATACTGTATCACTTCCAACAGCATTAACTTTAATAATTAAGGTGTTTGATAAATTAGTCGCCGAACCAATAACTTTATCGCCTACACCTAAATATTTTGGTATTGACTCACCACTAATTACAGAATCATCAATATAACTAGAACCTTCAACAATCACTCCATCTAAAGGTATTTTTTCACCCGCAAGAACTTTAATATAATCACCAACTTTAGCCTCCTCAAGCGAAACTACTTGTTCAACTTCTTCTATAACTAATCTTACTTCATCAACCGATAACGCCATTAATGATTTTAATGTATCAGTAGTTCTAGATTTAAATTATGTTCTAAATACTCACCAATTGTCACCATCCAAATTAACATTCCACTTGTTTTAAAAAACAAGTGTGTGTTATCTGTAAAAATTGTTAAATAGACACTATAAAAAAACGCAACCGATGTTCCTAAAACTATTAAAACATCCATCCCTAAGTTTTTATTTTTTATTTGATAAAAACTGTTTTTATAAAATCTAAACCCTATAACAAACTGTAATAATGAGGCAAAAATCATTTGAAAATATCCATTTAACATAAATTTAGGAACAATGTCTAACCCAAAATGATGAAACATAGTATAAGCGAGTGGTAAAACTAAAATAGTCGCAATAATTAATCTTAGTTTCTCTTTCTTTCGCTGTTTAATCTCGTTATAATCTAAAATAGCGGCCGGAAAGCCGATAGTTTTTAATTCTTTGATAATAAAATTATATGTCTCTTCATTTTCATAAGTAAAAGTTACTTTCTTTTGGTTAACATTAATTTTAGCTTCAATATTATATTTTTTTAAATATTCAGTAATTGTCCTTGCACATGTTGGACAATTAATATTAGGTATCTTAAGTGTAGTTTTCATCTTAACAGTCTCCTATAAATTTTATTTTCTTTTGATTAATTTATAAATATTTGGGTTAATCGTCATATTTTAAAGCTTCAACCATATCAATGGTTTTATTTTTTCTTGAAACCATAAAACTTACTAGTAATGATAATCCAACTATCATGATAATAGTTATTAAATATGTATGCCACTTAATTACTGAAATCATTTCATACTCTGATGCTAAGGCAAGAGTTAAATAACTTAAAATTATTGCCCCTAACGGAACACCTATTATAATACCTATTAAAGTTACTCCAAAGTTTTGTCCAACTAAAAGGCTCGCTATTTTTTTATCTTTAAAGCCTACTACTTTTAATGTAGCCATTTCCCTGTATCTTTCTATATAACTCATAATGCCTAAATTATAAAGAACCACAATCCCTAATATAACACCAATTAAAATCAAAACGGCAACTATTACATTCATAATCTCAAGAAATTTGTCAAATGTATCCATAAGGTTTTGTTTTGATTGAACATTTAAAATTGAATCTTCTAAAATAATATCTTTGCTTTCGGTTTTAGTATAAATTGAGTCTATTTTATAAATTAGACCAATTTCATTTGCATACTCTTTAGTTATTAAAACACTTTCAGAAAGTGAACGAACAATTCCAGATACCTTTAGTTGATATGTTTGAGTTGAACCAA
>JAAZKC010000042.1 GCA_012800005.1 Acholeplasmataceae bacterium
GACACGCCAATCTTGCAAGATTTAGATAAACAAGATGCTCATGGTGATTTAATTATGGATATTGCTGATTCTATTTATAAAGATAAAAATGGTTATTATGTCGTTATTGTCAGCAATAAAAATAAAAACATTAAAGCACTTTATAGTATTGTTCCAAATATTGCCACACTAGAAGAATCTTTAACTAATCCAAAAGAAAACTTTATCAAACTGTGCCATAAAGTTGTAAATATGTTAAAATATGAGTGGTGAAGAAAATGATAGATAAAGTCGATATTGAAATTATTAATTCTTTTACAGTCTCTGAACTTTATGTTTTTACTTATTTAGATAAAAATAAAGAAGAGATAATTAAATTTAGCGTTAAAGAATTAGCTGAAAAAACATTTGTTTCTACCGCAACAGTAATGCGTGTTGCGAAAAAGTTAGGATATTCTGGTTTTTCAGAACTTAAATATGCGCTAAAAAAAGAATTAGATGAAGCTAAAAAAGAACAATCTAACACTAAAGATTTAGAAAAAATTAAAACAACTTTACTAGATGAAGTAGCTTTAACGATGACAAAATTAAATGATGAAGATATAAAAACAGTTGCGAAAATTTTAAAAAGTGATTGCAGGGTACACATGTTTGCCAAGGGATTATCTTTAAACGTTTTGGAATACGCTTCTAAACAACTTCAAACCGCATACCGACCAATATATCTATATAATGATACTCATATCGCCTATATTAATGCAGAAAATTTTACTAATGAAGATGTGATTTTTCTAGCAAGTTTAAGTGGCAAAACGCACCAAGTAGTAAGAGTTGCTCAAATTGCAAAAAGTAGGGGAGCTAAAATAATTACTCTAACTGGAAGAAGAGTTAATGAGCTATCAAAACTTGGCGATATTAATTTTAAAGTAGCCAATGAACGAGTTGGTTCTACCAAACATGATTTTTCATCAAGATTAGCAATGATTTATGTATTGGAAGTTATTATTGGAGTTTATTTAAATGAATAATATGTAAAAGAAAGATGAGTCGCAAAACTCATTTTTTTTATTTACTAGGAAATCCTATTTTCTAATAAATATTTTTAGAAGTGTTATTTCAACACAAAAAATCATCAATTATTTACTATTTATTTAATTTCTTAGCAAATTTTAGAAGTAGTTTTAAAAGTGTTATGTTTTACAATTTATGTAATAAATAGTAATTTTATAAATAAAGCATTTTTGATATAATGAAGTGAATGAAAGGGGTTTCATAAATATGAAAAAAATTAGATATGGATACATTATTTTAGTATCATTACTCTTAATATCATTAGTTTCCTGTATTAAGAGAAATCCTAATTATAAAATAAAAGATGAATTTGATAGTGCATCATTACTTCAATTAAATGCGAACAATAATGTTGATGAAATTACAAGCAATATCGGTCTTATTATGGAATTTAAGGGTTATCCAATAACTTGGAAAAGTAATAAAAACCAAGCTTTAATTGATGGAAACACAGTTATTATTACAAGGACTCTAGTTGATGTTCTTGTTGAACTTGAAGCGACAATTTTCGTTAACGAAGAAAAAATTACTAAACGAATTAAAATAACGATAAAGAAAGAAGATGAAAATGCTATGGACATAAGACAAGGAACATATAATAGGTTGTATCCAGAATACTACGTAAAAGGTGTACCACTTATAGAAGATGCGCATGTGATTTATATAAATTGGGATGGATTTGCAAAATATTATTTAGATGAATTTTTCGCAACCGAAGAAGGGAAAAATTCAACATTATATAAGTTGAAAAGTGAAGGAGTATATTTTGAAAATTTGAGGAATACTTTTCCTTCAATTACAAATCCGTGTCAAAATCAATTATTAAGTGGGGGAACATCACTAATTACCGGTAATATTTATCGCTATTATGATAAAAAAACTGATAGTGTTATTCAGCAACAAAGAGAAAATAAAGCAAAAATCTTACCACAAGTAACAGTAGAAGAAGGTTTATCAACTGCTAGCGTTAGGATGTATCTAGCAGAACCTTATTTAACAAGTACAGATAAAAACAAACTTTACATAACAGAAGATGCAACTAATCCTAAAGTAATCGCAAGAGGTAAATCTGGTGATCATTTTGATAGAATGGAACAAGCAATAAAAATGATTAAAGGGGAACCTATTTTAGTTGGAGGACAAACGTTCGTTTTTGATGAAATGCCTAGATTAACAATTATTTATTGCGATGACATGGATGCGGTTGGTCACAATGAAAATAGTCATTATGGTTATCCGGTTGCGAAAACTGAAGAAGGAAGAAGAGCAAATATTCAAACTTTATTAAAAGAAATGGATGAAAAACTTGGAGAATTAATTAAAGCTGCAAAAGATAGAGGCATCTATGAAACCTTAACTTTTTTTCTTACAACTGATCATGGCATGAGTCCTTATGGTTCTAGAGGTGTCAGTGACACCAAGGATTATGGAAAAACAAAACTTTATGAACTTATTAATGATATTAGTACATACAATAAAAATTATGTTTTAGAACGAGTACAACCAGGTTATAAACCACAAAAAAGGACGAATATTGTTGGAGTTTGTGCAAATTTAAATATGTATATGACATTTAAAAATGGCGTTACTGATGATGAACTCGAAAATTTTAAAGCCTATTTAGAAACACTACCTTATGTCTATGAGGTTTATACAAGAAATGATTTAATAAATGAATATATGGATATAAAAGATGTTGATATTTTAGTAGTTCCTGAACTTCATTATTCGTTCAGTGCAACCTCGCCAATTTTGACTATTTCAGTTAGAGCACAACATGATACTACCTTACCAGAGGCAAATTGTGTTCCAGGATTTATTTGGGGTAAAGGCATTAAGGTAAATTATCAATATACTGAAATTGCTTATAATTATGATTTTGGAATTACAATGGCTGCCGCACTCGGTGTTGATTTACCAGAAGCTAACGGTCTCGTTTTAGATATTTTTGAAAGAAGATAAAGAATATGAAACTAAATATTACAATTGCTGGTGGTGGTTCGACGTATACACCTGGTATTTTAATTGGAATGATTAAAAAAAGAACCACATTTCCAATAAAAAAATTAGTATTATACGATAATGATAAAAAACGAGTAACTCAAATGGGAAGATTTGCACAAATTTTATTGAGAGATTTTTATTCTGAAGTAGAAGTTATTTATACGACTGATAAAAAGATTGCTTTTGAAGATGTGGATTATGTTTTTTGTCAAATTAGAACAGGAAAACTCAAAATGCGTGAAGGCGATGAAAAAATTCCTATTAAATATGGTGTAATAGGTCAAGAAACATGTGGTCCAGGTGGTTTTTCATATGGAATGAGATCAATTAAAGATATGATTGAATTGGTTGAAGATATTAGAAAGTATTCTAAAGATGCTTGGATTTTAAATTACACTAATCCAGCGGCCATTGTTGCAATCGCACTAGAACGAAAGTTTCCCAATGATAAGCGAATATTAAATATTTGTGATCAACCAATAAGTTTACTTTTAGCTTATGCAAGACTATTAGGCGATATCAATTATAAGGATATGAAACCACATTATTTTGGATTAAACCATTTTGGTTGGTTTACAAAAATAATAGATATGAGAAATAATGAAGATATTACTTCGAAAATAAAAGAGAAAATTAAAGAAGAAGGATTTCTTCCTGCAGATAGAGAAAAGCGCGATCCCTCTTGGTTTCCTACTTATGCTTCAGTTAAAAACATGTTGGATTTAGATGATACTTATTTACCTAACACTTACTTACAATATTACTTATTAAGAGATAGAGCATTTTCGCATCTAGATGGAACTAAAACAAGAGCTAATGAAGTAATGGAAGGAAGAGAAAAACGTGTTTATGATGAATGTGCTCGTGTTATTAAAAATAATAGTGCAAAAGACACGCCAATCTTGCAAGATTTAGATAAACAAGATGCTCATGGTGATTTAATTATGGATATTGCTGATTCTATTTATAAAGATAAAAATGGTTATTATGTCGTTATTGTCAGCAATAAAAATAAAA
>JAAZKC010000043.1 GCA_012800005.1 Acholeplasmataceae bacterium
CTGCTTTAGTTTCTGCTCCAAACATAGAAATATCTCCAGATTTAGTTTCTCCAGTAAATAATTTTAATTTGCTTCCTTTTAATACTGTTCCTTCAAAGTTTGCTGTTTCTAAATTTGGAGAATAAATTTGAGTTTTAAATCTAACAGGAGAAAATCCAGAAAGAGTTTCTGCTGTTCCAGCTTTAAATCCGTATTCTCTTACATTAGAGATTCCTCCCTTAACTCCAGCACCAATTGTTACTGCAGTAAGCCCAACGGTTGTAACGGTTCTTGGACTTGAGAATGTTTCTTTAAACCAAGAAGTTGGGGAAGTTAAGAAAGGAGTTTTAACAGGTTTTGGGGCCTTAGAAAAATAATAAGAATTTTTATCTACAAATTCTTCTGTAAATAGTTTTCCAGTTTTAGGATTTATTTGTCCTCCACCTAAAAGACCTAAAGTCTGTTTAGTCATAAAAGAACGAGCACCTTCCGAAAAATCCATTACTCCAAATCCAACACTCTTTGCTCCCATCTTAAATTTATCCGAAGTAGAAAAATCCTTATATTCTGTTCTTGCGTCTTTTGTTGCTTTGAGCATATCTTCTTTATACTGTTCTTCACTATCATAATATGTTGCTGTTTCTCCACCAAGATATTTTGGTAATTGAGATTTAAATCTCTCTTCCCCGTATTTTATATTTGCAGTGTCATAAATAAAAGATTCTTTTGTCCCTCTAAATTGTGAAACTGTTTGTGGGGTTGCTCCCATAAAAGCAACTTCTAATGGAATTGTTTCTGGTGTTGTTGATTGTAAAGTCCAATAAGCTGTTGAAGATGGACCCGCAACGTCTGCTTCATCTTTGTTTAGTATTGGAACACCATAACTTACTCCAGAAATACCTCTTCCTACTTGGGGTTTATCTACCAAAGGACTGGTTTGTGTTACAGAAGTTGAAGCAACAATCGGGCTTTGTGATTGCCTATCCAATTCTTGTTGTAATGTAGTATTCGGTTGAAGATTTGTTCCTGAAGAAGAACCACCAGAACTTCCTCCTGAACTTCCTCCTGAACTTCCTCCTGAACTTCCTCCAGAAGAAACGGTTCCAGTTCCAGTTTTTTTCCCACCAGAATAAGATGTTGTAGTTCCAGAAGAAGAAACCACCGTAACATTAGCACCAGAACTTATTGCTTTATCTGCAGAGGATTTTTCTGATTCCCTAAACACCATTGAACCAGCACCAGAAGTAGGAGGAGTTGTTGAAGTTTCCTTTTTCTTTCCCCAAGTCCAAGTTCTCGGGTCATACCAAGCCATTATTTAAAACTCTCCATCTTTTGTTTAACACGTATTTTTTTAATGTTGCACATCTTAAAAATATGTTACTATAATAAACAACAAAAAGTATTTAAAAGTTTCTATACTAATTTAAGATATGGAAAAAGATATTTTTGATGATGTCCCAAATGTTCTCTATGACTTAAGACAGACCTACGCAATTAATATTTTAACTCCTATTCTTGTTGAAATTGAGATTAGAAGAAGAGAAAGAGATTATGAAAAGGGTTTGAATTATTAACAGACCACTTATTTACAAATATAAATCAAAAGTTAGCCGACGATGAAATAGAAGAATATAATGCTCTTGTTAAAAAAACATTAACAGTAATCAATCAATACCCAGATGTTTATTGTGGTAGAGATAAAAGAGCACAACCAAATTATTTGGTTAAGGAATCTCTAAAGAAATTAGAGATGTGGTTAAAAAAAAGGATGGATGAGGCAGGACTTTATGGAAAAGGAAGTAGTTACGACATTGACGAAATATAAGAAGAAAAATTATAAGGAATTCCCTTATAAAATGTGTCCAAAGTTAAAACATAAATTAGATTTGCTAATTAAAACTCTAAATAAAAGAGATGTTTGGATTTTATTAGATGGAGACGAAGGTTCAGGTAAAACAAATATGGCTGTATATCTTTTGTATTACTTCCACTGCAGGACTGGGAGAGAGTTTACTTTAGATAGATTTTATTTTGATAGCGATGAAATGTTTAATTGGGTAAAAGATAATAGTAACGGATTAATCTGTTGGGATGAAGCCGCACTCGGAGGTTTATCAACAGAATGGGCTTCCCGTTCTCAAGTTAATTTAATTAAGTTTGCTATGACTGGAAGAAAGAAACATCATGTATTTATTCTAAATGTTCCGAGATTTAACAAATTAAAGGAAGATTTGCGTAAAGATAGGATACATGCACTTATTCATATGGATTTGGGAAAGAAAGGAGATAATTATGGTCACTTTATTTATTTAACTCGTAGAGGAATAAGGTCTTTAAATAGAACTTGGGAAAAAAATAAGACAAGACCTTATGCGAGGTGCTCCAGAATGGGTGGATTCTTCTCAACTATTAATGTCCCTTTTGTTATGAACGAATTAATAGATGAAGATGCTTATGAGAAGAAAAAGGATAAAGCCATTTCAGAAATTGGAGAAAAAGGTAAAAAAGAGAATCCTTATAAGGATAAGCTAGTTCTTTTCCAAAGTAAAATTGTTCAAATCATGAAAGAGTATAATATAGATAAGGATAGGTTGGCTGCAATATTTGGAATACACCCTAGAACCCTTTACAAGTGGTCTAAAAGGGGGGATGTAGACGAAATTGCCCAAAGCCCGGCCATATAACTAACATCTATGTGGGGTATCTTTTGATTATTTTTCCCCACAAAAAAAGGCCATCAAAAGCCTATATTATATAGCAAACAAACAAAATGGAACTAAAAAACATCAATTGGAAGCAAATAATTATAGCATTAACCATAATTGCAATAGGATTATTTATAATAAATCAATTTATGGATTTTAAATATAAGGTTCAGTTCTTAGAAGGTGCTTGTAACCTTTGCGAAAGCTATGGAAATATTTGTCAGAAGGGAGAAAGATTGCCTGTTGGGGAACTGTTACAAAACATTTATAAAGATTAAGGAGTTAAAAATAACATGGTTGATTTTGGTGGGATTGGAGGAGTAGCAATGAAGGCTGCTTCATCGTGGTTGGTATGGCTTCTTGCTGGAGTTTTAATTATTGGTATTTCTGTTGGGGCTTTATATTTAAGAAGGAGGGGGAAGATGAGATACCCCACAATCATTGTTCAAGATTTAGGGGGCGGCAAAAGAAACTTTATCTTAAAAAGAGCAGGATGGTTTAAATCTAAAAAAATTCTTGGTGGATTATTTGATTATGCTGGTGAAAGAAGACTGGAAACAAATGATGGAAGAATAATCCAAAAGGGAAGTTCTCAAGATTTTCATGAGGTTAATTATACTCCTGCTTTGGTTGTTCAAGAAAAAGCTGACGATCCAAAAATATTGATTCCTATAGGTAGATTCAAATTGGATAAAGATAGCGAACATACCATAATGGAAATTGCTCCAGCAGATTACAGAGATGCTTCATCCAGAATAATGTCCGATGTAGATAAAGAAACAACTGCAACTTGGCAAACCGTGGCTCAATTATTGGTTTTCGGTTTTGTCGGGGTAATTTTATTTGTTTCAATTATACTTACAATTCAATATACTAAAAATGTAATGGCGGAAGCCCAGGCAATACATAAAGAAGCTTTAGCTTTTTATGAACAAACCTTGTCTAAGTTTTCTACCGTTTCAAGTAATGCTCCTTAAAATGTATAAAATAACTTTTGATTCTCTTGCCAAAGGAATGATTAAACCAGAAAAAACTTCTGTTAAAATTGTCCAGAATAAAACCTTTACTTCTTATTCTATTAATAACAAAGCTAAAACAGTTTACGAACAAATGAGGAAAGATGGAAAGACAGGGATTTGTTTAAGCCGTGGATGTTTAATTCAAGTGTTCCCTAGCAAATATAGTGAAGAAGAGGTTTTAGAGATTGTAAAGAAAGATATAGAAAACGGGTGTATTGTTGCAGAAAAAACAAATGGAACTAAAATTGAGATAAGTAACTTGGAGATAATAAAAAAATGAAAATAAAATTACCAGAAATAGACGCACTCAAATTTTACACGATTGGAAAATATTGTTTTTCTGTAATTGGGTTGGTTGGGTTGATTAGAATTGTAGACCTTTGGGGTGAACTGGCTTCTTACGATATTTTTTCTTCTCTTGCTTCTGTGGTGTTTAATTTTGTTTTGGCAATTTTCTTCGCTAACCTTGCAAAGAAAGAATTTGTCCGAGAACTTTCAGATGAAGATATTCTTAAAATGAATAAAGCTTTAGACGAATTAAATTTGGAGGGAGATAAAAATGCCAAGAAAGCAATATGAGGATGAACCTAAGAAAGAAGAAAAAACTGGAATAAGATTAGTTACTCCGGAAGAAATGCTTCATCTTAAGCTAAATTCAATCATAGAAAGATTAGATTTCTTAATTGCAAGTTTACCTAAAGAAGAAGAAAAGAAGTAATTCTTTGTTTATATTTATGTTAAAAAGTAAACTGATATTTGATTAGTTACCTTTAATTTTATTATATTTTTTTATATTAAAACGTCCGTTTTCGTAGTTTCTTCATTTAAACTAGAAAACCCCCCCTGATTCTTAGGATTTTTTTCTCTTTTCAAACCCAAGGTCAGTGGTACATTAGGTACAGCTACACATAAAGAGGTACATTTTTCTGTACTTTCTGTACCTGTACCTTCTGTACCTGTTGTACCTTCTGTACCTTCTGTACCATTTGTACCAATAATATTTTTGTATAAATCAAGCTTTCTTTTGAACAAGTCCAAGTTATTGATTATGAAAGAACTTAAAGAAATATCATAGTCCAAACCAAAGTTTGACATAATGGTTTTAAGTTGAGACAAGTGCTTCTCAAAAGGCTCTTTGATTCTACTGAAGGAAGTATATTTTCCTTCAACCTTCCAACTATCCCTTAGACAGACAAAGTCTTCTTCAATTTCGTTTATATGAATAATCCTTTCTTTTATGTCTCCAAGCATATGTCTAAAGAAAGAACAAATCAATAGTAAAACTACTATTATAAATATAGATTAAATCTTTTCATATAACATACATTATATGGAAAACAAATAGTAATGGTGTAAAAATAAGAGTATCTCTCATTATTATAATATAAAAATAATAGTAGTTCGATTCTTTTTGATTTGATTTTATAAAAAGGACAATAGGGCTTTTAATGTCTCCTTTGAATCTTGTTCATAAATTGGTCATCTTCTGAACATAAGTAAAAACTAACTATTCAACGGGTAAAAAGTATATCACCATTTTTGAACAGCAATCATCCACTGCTGTTTAAAATTTTGTGAATAGTCCCGATTGAAATTTGTTGTTTATTTTTATTAGTATCATAAAAATAAAC
>JAAZKC010000044.1 GCA_012800005.1 Acholeplasmataceae bacterium
ATTTATTTTTAATATTTTTAAATTAATTAAAGTAAATATTCTATTTTATTACTAATAATTAATTAGGTGATGGTAATGAAAGAAAATAATAAAATAGAGTACAAACAAGAAATACCTAAGAAAACTAAAGATTTAAAGGCTGAAATAGTTTCTTTTTTAAATAGTGATGGTGGAACTATTTATTTAGGTGTTGATAATAATGGTAAATTACTAGAAGAAAAAGTTAAATATTATAAAGAATGGGAAGAAACATTATCTAATTGGATTAATAATGCTTTTGAACCAAATGTTAATCACTTAATTAATATTTATCCAAATGAAAGACCTTTTAGAATTGAAGTTAAAAGTGGAGCTGATAAACCATACTTTTATAAAGATGGTGAAGGTTTTAATTCAAAGGGTGTTTATATAAGAGTAGGTAGCACTAAAAGATTAGCTAGTTTTGAAGAAGTTCAAAGGTTAATATATAAATCAAGAGCTCATAATTTTGAAAGATTAGTATCACTAAATCAAGACTTAACTTTTACTTATGCAACTAATATATTTAAAGAAAAGGGATTAAACTTTGATTTATATGGCTTACAGCTATATACTCCAAATAAAGAGTTTAATAACGCAGCTCTATATTTAAGTGATCAAAACCCAACTATTACTAAGTTTGCCGTATTTCAAGGTTTAACAGTAACAACTTTTTTAGATAAAAAAGAATTTAGTGGCTCAATTATAAAACAACTTGATGATGTGCTATATTTTGCTAATTTATCTAATAGGAAAAAAGTAGTAATTACTGGTAAACCACAAAGAGATGAATACTTAGATTATCCTAAAAGAGCATTAAGAGAAGCGATAGTTAATTGTTATTGCCATAGAGACTGGACTTTAAGTGGAGATATTAAAATAGAGTTTTATGATGATAGAGTTTTAATATTTTCTCCTGGAAGTCTTCCTGATGGACTTACATTAGAAAATATTAAAGAAGGCATGTCAGCTAAAAGAAATCCAATAATAGTAAATGCTTTAGATAAAGCTGATTATATTGAAAACTATTCTACAGGAGTAAGAAGAATATTTGAAGATTATATAGGTTTTCATAAACAACCACATTTTAGTATTTCAGATAATGGAGTTATAGTTACACTTTATAATAGGAATTATGATGACACTCAAGAAACGCATGTCGTATATGAGGGTCAAAGTGATGTCCAAAGTGATGTGCAAAATGATAGGGATGTCACTCAAAATGTC
This sequence comes from Acholeplasmataceae bacterium, assembly GCA_012800005.1. Lineage (GTDB taxonomy): Bacteria > Bacillota_I > Bacilli_A > Acholeplasmatales > UBA5453 > DUQU01. The sequence continues at coordinate 1,246 of JAAZKC010000044.1, forward strand.
ACCCAAAAGGATGAAAATGTCACCCAAAATGACACTCAAAGCTATGGGGAAATTAAAATGAGACCAGAAGAAAGACGATTAAATATAATAGATATGATAAAAACCAACCCAAACATAACTGCTCAAGAAATTGCCGAAAAATTTAATTTGACAACTAGAACAATTAAAAGAGATATTGCAAAATTAACAGAAGAAGGACTTATTAAATATGAAGGAAGTTCAAAATCTGGTAAATGGATTGTTTTAAAATAAACTTGATTTGAATATTGGTGGTATATATGCAAAACAAAACTCAAATATCTAAATTTGAAGAAAAACTTTTAAAAATATTTCCTAATACCGACATAATAACATTAGAAGAATTTAAAAAAACTAACCGAAAGTAATGTTATAAGATATGAAGGAAGTTCTAAAGATGGGAAATGGGTCGTTTTAAAATCTACTAAATAGGGTTCACTCTATTATAAAGGCGTCTTCTTCAATAATCCATAGTTTTATGGTGTTAGTACTATTCATTTTGAAATGAACATTAAAGGTTAACAAACAATTTATTCGTTGAGCGATTAAAATTAATCTCATGAATGAGTTTTTTACAACTTGAACTTTTCAAATATAAAGGTTAAAATATGAATAAATCTTAATAGGATAGAGGTTATAGTAATGGTCTTTAAAGAAACTTTTAAAAAACTTTTTAAACTGGTAGTAATATTATTCTTATCCTTGTTATTATTTAGTTGCAATGAAATTAAAGGAAATTACAAAGCTAGAGTTATAAATTGGGATGATTCTTTAATTGAGGAATTAAGTGTTGACAGCTTAGATTTCGATGAAATACAAAACTTACCTAATGCGCCTGAACGCGAAGGATATAGTTTTGATAGTTGGATTAGTTCTACTGATTTTGATAGAAATACCATTACAATTAAGGCCGTATATAAAATCAATAAATATGAAGTGGTATGGAAGAATTATGATGGTTCTATTTTGAAAACTGATCAAGTTGAGTATGGGAAAATGCCTAATTATAGTGGCGTAACACCAACAAAGCTGGCAACAGCTCAATATACACATATATTTTCAAATTGGACACCAGCATTAAATGTCGTTACAGAAAATCAAGAATATATAGCTGAATTTAATTCGACTGTAAATGAATACGAAGTGGTATTTAAAGATTGGGACGGAACTATATTAAAAAGTGAAACAGTATCATATGGTGAGGCGGCAACAGAACCAATAAAACCAACTAGAGAAGGCTATGATTTTGATAAATGGAGCGTAGCATTTGATAATGTTACCGAGCCAATAGAAGTTGTAGCGATATATTTGCAACATACGTTTACTATATCATGGAAAAATCCTGATGGTTTCATTATAGAAAGCACTAAGTTAAGATTTGGCGATGCGATTAACCTCCCATCAAAAAAACCGTTCAAATTACCAACAGAAAACCATTATTATGAATTTTCAAAATGGATTGGTTATACTGAACAGATGATAGCATCATGCGATATAGAATTTGAAGCCGAATTTATAGAAAAAGAATTTATAGTTGAAGCGGATACTAAAGTTGCTGCTAGAAAAAGATATTTGGCTGCAATTGATTATATTGATAGATATTTTGAAAAATATCCTAATGAAAAATTAAAAATTTATCACGGAACATCTAGTGATTTAACAATGTTAACTAATTTTGTTTTGAATTTAACTGCATCCGCAACTACCGAAGAAGAAAAAGTTCAAATAATATTTCAATGGATTAAAGATAATATCGAATATGATGAGAGTTATTTATCTGGCTATGCAATGGATGTTTTTAAGTCTCGAAAAGGGGTTTGTCTCGGACAATCAATGCTAATGGTTGATATGATTAAAATAGCCGGTATTCCAGCTGTAGTTGCAGATGGTTATAGAGGCAATATTGGAGATGTTATTACTGAGCATAATTTCAACCACTTTGAAGGACATGCGTGGGTTTTAGCTTTTGTAAATAATTCTTGGGAATTATTTGATCCACTATGGGACACATATAAACCAAATATTGATTATATACAATCATATTATTATACTAGTACGGTGGATTGGACTATTCCTTATTATCCTAATATTAACTTAAATGTCACTCATGGGATGATTGAAATTGAAGGATATTATTTTACAATATCTGATGGAAAAATCAATAGAGACGCAAGTATTGTTTTTACAGTAAATAATTATCAAATAAATTGGGAAATTTATAAACTAAATTCGGGTCTTGTTTATGAAGACAAAGAGAAAGCAGTACCACCAGATGGTGCTACTTTTACCGATGGTTATTTATGTCATAATGGTTATCAAAAAAAAATATTACATTCATATGCAAGGCCAAATGGCCAATTGATTACCTCAAAAGTATATCAAGAAGAAAATGAAATTATTTATTTTCAGAGAACAGGAACTATTTTAAACATTATCGGAATAGATATTGAAGACATAGAATTAAAATATGGGGTATTATCAGTAAATGTTGGAACTAATTTCAAATTTTCTCATTTTTTTGATAAATTAGATGAAGAATTAGAGATATATTATGCAATTGGTTATGAAGGTGATGAAGTGAGTTCATTACTAGCAACTGTTGATGAAAATGGATATATTACTACACTTAAGAGTGGTAATGCGGTTTTGCGTTATAAGGTCAAATATCCAGGAGGAGATAGTTATCTAGCTACCGGTTATATACATTTTATTATTAACAATTAGTTCTAATTGATAAAACAACTACCATAGAAAGGTAGTTATAAAAAACATTTATATATAATAAATTTAGGGTTGTTATATTGCTGTATAATTGTATTTGAGAAGAGTTTTGAAAAATGGTCAATACATGTATGGTGTATTTGTTGACTCACAAATTAGAATTACAGATAAAACTGCAAAACTTAATTAATCAAGATAAGAAAATTAAGCTTGGTCTTGAAGAACGAACTCGGTTTTAGTTACAACATAACTGTATCTAAGATGATAGTGGAAGTTAGGAAGGAGAAAAAAAGAGTAGCATTAAGAAAGTATTAATAGTAGGAGGAGTTGCTGGCGGGGCAACTGTAGCTGCAAGAGTTCGCAGGCTTGATGAGAATGCTGAGATAACGATGTTTGAAAGAGGACCTCATGTTTCGTTTTCAAATTGTGATTTACCATTTTATTTAAGCCGTAAGGTTGAAAAACGTGAAAGTTTAGTTATGATGACCCCAAACTTATCTTTGATTAGCAAGTTAATAAAAATGGTTTTATAAAACCAAAAAGAAAAACAAAATTATAAGCTGCTTTAGATAAAATTATATATCTGAAGCGGTTTTTTATTTACTAGGAAATCCTATTTTCTAGTAAATATTTTTAAAAGTGTTACTTCAATACTAAAAATCTTTTGTTTAAAAGAAATATTTTAATATATTTTATGGACTTTTTTTCTTCTCATTATAAATGTCC
>JAAZKC010000045.1 GCA_012800005.1 Acholeplasmataceae bacterium
AACAATATCTTCAAACTTAGTTGGAGAGATTAATCTTAATGTTTGTTGCATTCCTGGTTGTTCAAGTTGAAAGACACCATTAGTATCTCCTTTTTGTAGAAGTTCATATGTTTTTTTGCAATCAAGACCAATTTCTTCTAATTTAAATTTTGGATCTCGATTTTGAATTAACTTAACTGTATCATCAATAATGGTTAAGTTTTTAATTCCTAAAAAGTCAATTTTTAAAAACCCTAATTCTTCTAAATGGTTCATGTTCCACTGCGTTTGCGGAAATGATTGTGGGCCATTTTGAAGTGGAATAATTTTTGATAAATCTTCACTTGATAAAATAATTCCTGCTGGATGAGTTCCGGTATGACGCGGTAAATCGATAATCATATTTGAGGTGTCAATAATTTCTTTAATCTCTGGATCTTTAAAATCTAATGTTCCCCTTCTTAATCCTTCAATTAGTTGGTTAGTTTGACCAACATTATAATTTTTAGTTCTAGCGATATCGCGTATCGATGAATTAGATTGGAAAGTATCAAAAGTAATGATTGAGGCAATATGCTCATTTCCATATTTTTCTCTAACATATTCAATAACTTCATCTCTTCTGTCATCAGGAAAGTCTAGGTCAATATCCGGCATACTTAATCTTGCTGGATTTAAAAATCTTTCAAATAATAAATTGTATTTAATCGGATCAACTTCGGTAATATTTAACGAGTATGCGACTAAGCTACTGGCTCCCGAACCACGTCCTGGACCAACTAAAATTCCTTTATTTTTCGCATATCTAACAAAATCTTGAATAATTAAAAAGTAATCAGGATAATTTAAATTATTAATTACTTTAAGTTCATATTTTAATCTTTCTAAATATTCTTCTTTTGGTTTTTCATGTCCATTATCAAGTCTTTTTTCTAATCCTTCATATGCTAATTTTTCTAAATATTTATCAGAAGACATTCCTTTGGTATCAATTTTAGGTAACTTTAATTTAGGAAGTTTAAATTCATAAGTGACACTTTTCGCTATGATACTTGCGTTTTTAAAAACGAACGGATAATCAGAGAAACGATAAGTTAATTCTTCTTTATTTAAAAAACTTAAATCTCCTTCATCAATTTCCTCAATCTTTCCCGAAATCTTTTTTAAAGTTAAATAATGATTTTTATCATTAGCTTCTTCATATGAAGTTTTTTGGACTGGAAGAATCGGCACCTCCGCTTCTAATGCCATTCTAACAAGTGTTGGCGCCACCATAATTTCATGATTAAAATTAGATAATAGTAATCCCACATTAATATCGTGAATATCTTTTTTAATTTTTCTTAAAATTCGGTAAGCTTCTGGTAAATCATTATTAGAAATCTTTTGATCAATAATTGAGTCTAATCCTGAAGTAATAATAATTAATCCTTCTTGATATTTGATTAATTCTTCATATTCGATATCTCTTGATTCCAAATTTATAATTGATGATATCTTTAATAGGTTAGAATATCCAATATCATTTTTAACATAAATTAAAAATCCGGTTTTAGATACTTCAAAGTTAACATCAATCTTCATTCCAATAATCGGTTTAATGTCATTTCGTTTGGCTTCCTTAAAAAACTCATACATTCCGTATAAGTTATTATTATCTGCCAAACT
>JAAZKC010000046.1 GCA_012800005.1 Acholeplasmataceae bacterium
CTTCTTTTATTATGTCTAAAAATAGGCTTTTTTAATGAGTTATCCACATTTTATGAAAAACTAAAAAGAAAAAAAGACTGTAAAGTCTCAAAAGAAAATTAATTCTTCATTTCTTTACAGCCCCTTTAAAATTATTTTACAACTATATTAATTAGTCTTCCTTTAATTAAGATTATTCTAACGATTTCTTTACCCACTATATGATTTAAAACATTATTTAAACTTAACGCTTTTTCTTTTAGTTTATCATCTGATAAATCTTTACTCACAGTCATTTTATCTCTTAATTTACCATTTACTTGAACAACTACCTCAATATCTTCTAACACTAGTTTAGCCTCATCATATTTTGGCCATTCTGAATATGTAATAGTATCTTTTTTATTAAATACTGTTTGATAAATTTCTTCTGTGATATGAGGGGCAATCGGGTTTAAGAGTTTTAAAAAACCAATTGCTTGTTGATAAGAAAACTTCTTTTCTTTATAAACATCATTTACAAAAATCATTAACTGACTAATCGCTGTGTTAAAAGATAAAGCTTCATAATCTTCAGTGACTTTTTTAACAGTGTAGTGATAACTATAATCAAGTTCTTCAAGCGAATCTTCAATTGGAAATGAATACATTCTCCACACTCTTTCTAAAAAACGTTTAGAGCCTTCAATCATTTCAGTTTGCCAAGGCTTATCTTGAGTAAGTGGTCCCATAAACATTTCATATAATCTAAGTGTATCAGCACCATATTTACTAATCACATCATCAGGATTAACTACGTTTCCTCTTGATTTACTCATTTTTTGATTATCTTCACCTAAAATCATCCCTTGGTTAACTAATTTAATAAAAGGTTCTTTAGTTCTTACAATTCCTAAATCGTATAAGAATTTATGAAAAAATCGCGCATAAAGTAAGTGACCTACCGCATGTTCAGCACCACCAATATATAAATCAACTGATAACCATTTATCAAGTTCTTTTTTTCCTTCTGGTGAGTTAAGTGGTAAAAATCCTAACACTGTCTTTAAGATGTAACCTAAATAATACCAACTACTACCAGCTAATTGTGGCATAGTGTTTGTATCTCTTAGGTATGTTTTACCATCTTTTTCTACAATTAACCACTCTTTATTATTGGCGAGTGGTGATTCACCTGTGCCTGAAGGTTTAATATCATCCATAATTGGTAGTTCAAGTGGTAGTTCTTCTAATGGTAATACCTTAACATTATCATCTTCATCAATTAATACTGGAAATGGTTCTCCCCAATATCTTTGACGAGAAAAGACCCAGTCTCTTAATTTATAAGTAACCTCCGCTTTCGCACTATTAGTAGTTTTTAAATGATCAAGTAAGACTTTTTTAGCCTCTTTGATATTAAGTCCGTTAATAATTCCACTATTAATGTGAATGCCATCACCTATATAACAATCTTCATCACTATCGATAATTTTCTTTATATCTAGACCATACTTGCTCGCAAACTCATAATCTCTTTCATCATGAGCAGGAACCGCCATCACAGCGCCCTTTCCATAAGAATACAAAACATAATCAGCAATCCAAATAGGTATTTTTTCTCCATTTACTGGATTTATGGCAAATGAACCTGTGAAGACTCCTGTTTTATCTTTATTAAGTTCACTTCTATCTAAGTCAGTCTTTTGTTTAGAGACTTCTATATATTCTTTTACAGTCTTAAGTTCATCTTCAGTAGTAATTTTTAAAACAAGAGGATGTTCAGGGGCTAAAACACAATATGTCACACCATATAGTGTATCTAGCCTAGTGGTAAAAATAGAAAATTCATAATCTTCATTATAGACTTTAAATTTTACTTCCGCACCTTCACTTCTTCCAATCCAATTTCTTTGCATCTCTTTGATATTTGAAGGCCAATCTAATAAATCTAAGTCTTCTAATAGTCTATCCGCATAATTAGTAATCTTTAAAACCCACTGTTTCATCGCTTTTTTTACGACGGGAAAATGACCTCTTTCACTAACCATCTTTCCCTCAATGATTTCAATTTCATCATTCGCTAAAACCGTCCCTAAAGCCTCACAAAAGTTAACTTCAATATCTTTTCTTTCCGCAAGCCCATATTCAAACATTTTAGTAAAAATCCATTGAGTCCATTTAAAGTACTCTTTGTCGCTTGTCGCAAACTCTCTATCCCAGTCAATTCCCATTCCCGCACGAATTACTTGACCTTTAAAGTTTTCAATGTTTTTATAGGTGAAATCTCTAGGGTTATTTCCTGTTTGTAAGGCATACTGCTCCGCAGGCAAACCAAAAGCATCCCAACCCATAGGATGTAAGACATTATAGCCTTGCATCCGCTTAAATCTTGAGATTATATCAGTTGCGGTATAAGAAACAATATGTCCAACATGAAGTCCATCCGCACTTGGATAAGGAAACATATTTAAAACATAATATTTAGGTTTTATAATTTCATGTTCTGTTTTAAATGTTTTATTTTTTAGCCAATAAGTTTGCCATTTTTCTTCAATTTTCTTAAAATCATAATCCATATTTAACACCTACTAATCATTATAACATCAATTAAAAAATATAGTAAAAAAATAAGGGAAAATCCCTTATTTAATTTTTTTAGTAATAAAATCTACTAATTCGCCTACTGTTTTAATATCAGTTGCTTCTTCATCTGAAATTTGAATTTCAAATTCATCTTCAATATTCATAATTAATTCTACTGCATCTAATGAGTCCGCACCTAAGTCTTCTTGTAGGCGTGATTCTCTTGTAACTTTTTCTTCATCTAAGTTTAATTCTTCTACAATAATGCTTTGTACCTTTTTAAATACCATAAGTCTCTACTCCTTTTATAAATACTTAATTATTATACTTTATATTTAACTTTTGTCAAGAAGTTAATCTTCCACATCAAAGTGTTCTAATAAAGCTTTTGCCTCAGGTTTAACGTCTCCATGTTTAACAAATAACATTGTAAATAGTGAAATCACTACACAAATTGTCGCATAAGGAAATAAGACAATCCTTCCCATTTTATCCATAAATAGACCACTTAACATTGGCGTTACAATTTGTGCAGCCATTGAAAATGCATAATAATAACCTGTATATCTTCCTACATTAGACCCCTTAGACAGTTCAACTACCATTGGATAACTATTAACATTAATGCTTGCCCAAGCAATTCCAGTTAAGCCTAAAACTACATATAACATAAAGCCTGTTTCTGGGGTTAGAAATCTTACCGTGAAGAAGCACACAGTTAATAGGCTTACTCCAAATAAAATAGTTTTCTTTCTACCAATTTTACTTGATAAAATCCCAATTGGAATAAATCCTAAAATCGCTGTTGCGTTAGCGATTAAAAGCGCTGTTGAAAATCCCATATTTAAAACTTTAGGGGCATAATCACTTAGTTTAGAAATAACGGCGTTATATCCCATAAACCAAAAGAAGACAGATAATAAAATTAAAATAAGTGATAATCTTTTTTCTTTTGGTAGTGCTCCTGCGGTTTCTTCCTCTTCTTCATCTTCATCACTAATACCTAATTCTTTTTCTAAGGCAAGCTTTTCTTCGACTAGTTTAGGTTCTTTAACTCTCCATAAAAATAATCCTAATAAAACTAACATTAACACACTAATGATAATAAAGGCTGGTCCATAATTAACATATGAATATTTATCAATTCCTAAAATCATTGATAAAATTAAAAATGTTACACCACCAAAGGCTCCCATTAAGTTAATAACAGCGTTTGCCTTACTTCTAAGAGGTTTTATTGTCACATCTGGCATTAACGCTACCGCAGGACTTCTAAAGACACTCATCGAAATTAACGCAATTAATAAAATTATCATAAAGCCTACAAATAATCCCGGATCACTACTAGTCTTCTTCCACGCTTGAAGACGTAAATAATTGTGATAAGCTTCTTTTACATCATGAGTATCAGCTAGCGATAATTCATCTGGTGCTGATGGAGCAGTGTAATTAGCTAAAATTTTATTAATTTTAGTTTTTTCCGCTCCTTCACTCATTTGAAAAGTTACATTAGCCCACTCATTTACATCATCATGAAGATCTTTAACGTTTTCATATTCTTCTACTATCGCAGTTTCACTTTTAATTTTAGTTGTTTGAAGATTATCAACAAAACTTAAACCTACTAAAGCGAATGCCGCAACAACTGTTCCCACAATAATATAAGGTGTTCTTCTTCCCCTTTTACTGTTTGTTTTGTCTGAAAGTGCGCCAAATAAAGGTAACATAAATAACGCAAAAATATTATCAAGCGCCATCACAAATCCACTAAAAAACTGATTGAGTCCAAATTTGTCAATTAAAATTTTACCAATTAAGTTATCGTAGGCTTGCCAGAACATAGAAATTAACATAAAGGCTAATCCTACAAAGATTGTCTTTTTATAATCTAGTTTCAACTTTAACCCTCCTAATTTATTTTATATCACTATTTTTAAATGAATTAATTCCTAAAAAATTAACTAATCCCAATAATAAAAGTCCACTTACTATAATGATTGTGGTAATGACAGTATTCAAATTAGCTGTCGCTATACTAAGCATCGCAATTGAAGGAAAAATATTTAAAGCATTATTAAACCACTTAGGAACATTTTCTACAACTGAAGGAAACATCGCAAGAAGTGAAGCTAAAATTCCTTCTCCTATTGAAATTGCTAAAATCACCCCAATTGAAGCACCAATTGTTTTAAATCTCATTGTTACAGCGGTCGCAATGGAAATAAATAATAAAATATAAATTAGTGCCATTAAAGTTGAGCCAGCTAAACTGAAAAACTCATCAACTGTAAACCGAGCACCATAACCAAATAAAGCTGTTTCAAAAACTAAACTTAGAAGGGCATATGCAAACACAACTACTATCCCATATAATAAATTTGTAAGTAATGCGGATAAATAAATTTTAATGCGACTATGACCATTAAGGATTTTTAATCTTAATGTGTTTTGAGTAAAATCTCTCGCATTAACAATTGTAACAATTATTAAAGCTACTGCCCCAGCATTACTACTCATTCTAAGATTTTGAATATAAGTGCTTCTAGGTTCAAATAACATTTGAAAAGTTTCATCATCAAAACTTGAAAAAGATTTCATTAAAAATAACATAAAGATGCTCATCACTAACATTCCTGCCGCAATGATTGTGCCAATTAAAGCTGTTTTATCTTTCTTATATCGGTATAAATCAATACTTAGTAGTCTTTTCATTTTAAGCCTCCAATTAAGTTAAGATAGTAATTTTCAATTGTCCCTGTTTCTTTTAAAATATCTTTAACCTCAATATTGTTTTTAGATAATAATAAAACTATTTCTTGTAGTGCTTTTTCATAAACAAGAATGTTTTTACCATCTTCTTTATATTCATATTTAGCCTTTTTAAAAACATTTAATGCTTTATTAATATCCTTCTCTTCTACACTCACAACCGTATAAGATGTAACAGACTGTCTTAATTCTTCTTGTGTGATTTCTTTAATTAGTACTCCTCTATGGATAAATCCATATCTAGTCGCCACTTTAGATAACTCACTTAACATATGAGAACTAATTAAAAAAGTTATTCCTTGTTCATTTAATGTTTTAATTAAATTTCTCATTAAAACAACGCCTTCTGGATCAAGTCCATTCATCGGCTCATCTAACAATAAAAACTTAGGTTCAGCTAATAAAGCCATCGCAATCCCCAGGCGTTGTTTCATTCCTAAAGAGAAATCTTTAGCTCTTTTTTTAGAGTCAATTAAATATTCTAACTTAACTAATGTTAATAACTCTTTGTGTTTTTCTACATCTACTTTACCTAACATTTTTCCTTGAGCCATTAAATTTTCCATTGCAGTCATATATAAATATAAAGAGGGTGTTTCAACAACGGCACCAATATTATGGTTTTCACCTTCAAATAACTGAAAAGTACCTCCATTTGATTTAATAAGTCCACTTACTAGTCTAATAAATGTTGTCTTACCAGCACCGTTTTCACCAATAAAGCCGTATATATCACCTTTATTAATTGTCATAGTGACATTGTTTACCGCTAAATAATCACCATATCTTTTTGATAATCCATCCGTCTTTAAAACTTGCATAATTTAATCCTTTCTTTTAAACATCACTAGACTGCATTATATCAAAATAATCTTATTTTTTATTAATTGTAGTTTTTTTAAGATAATTTAAGTCCTTTTCTCGTTTTATATTTACGAGTTCTTGACACAAGATTATTGGTATATTACTTAAAAATGCTAAGAAACCTAAAAGTCCTCCTAATCCCATAAACATATAACTATAACTATATAAAAAGACAAAAATTATACTCGCAACCGGCATTAAATAAAACTTATATCTATTTTGCATCCCAATAAATGTACTTCCAAAACCAACCATAGAAAGATAGAAAAAAAGTTCTTCTTTTAAAAACATTAACATTACTCCAAAAATTAATCCTACAAAACCACTCGCTAAAACATTATTGTTATCTAAATATTTAGTTAAGAAATAAGTAAGCATACTTGAAATGATTGAGATACCTATTAATAGTAAATATTCAAGTGGTTTAAAAAAATAAACACTCTTTTCTACTTCTAAAAATAAAAAGACAATAAAAACTCCTATAAAGGCGGTAAGACCGCCTTTTCCACCAATGCCTTCAAACTTTGGTTTAATTAAAATATAACTAAAAGAAACTATTAATAAAACTATTAAAAATATATAAATATTAAAAATACTACTCATTCCCGCAAACGCTCCTATGTAAATAGCATCCTTATAATCTAAAAAAATCATCGCTCCCACTAATCCCATTAACGCTGCGGCAGCCACTGGGCTTTTTAAAAGTGAAGAAAGATAAAATGTAGTTATTCCAGAAACTATTAAAGCGATTACTTCTATTAGTAATTTATAAGAAAGTTTATAATCCTTTGTTTTCTTAAATTCAAAAAAGTAGCCCACTAACAATAAAATTATTAAAGTGATACTTAATATTAAAGAAAATATATTAGCTTGAGCAGTTAGTATTAGTGCCCAAATACTAACAGTTAAAACTAATAATCCTCCCATTAATTTTAAAATAAGTTTCATATAATCACATCCTTAATCCCTTAGACACACTAAATGAACAACAAAAATATTTTCATAACCTCTATTAATTACTTAATTAACCTTTCTATTCTTTTGTTATACATATCATTACCAACATTATATAACATAATTTAACCTTTTATGGTGTTTTACTTTATAATTTTGTGATTATTTGTTTTATTTTAAAGTTTTTCATTATTAGTAAATAATGTGAAATTGCTTTAAATCTTGACATTTAAGAAAAAAATAAATATATTTATTTAAAAACTGCTTTCTTTTTTATGGCGTAAAATAAAATGGATTTATAAAAAGATTAAATGATAAATTAAGACGTAGGGGGAGATTTTATTATGAAAAAGAATAAGATTTATGTTTTAGGAAGTTTGAATATGGATTTAGTTATTTCTACTGATGTGATTCCTAAACAAGGAGAAACTGTCAGTGGAAAGGACTTTTTCATAAACTCTGGTGGTAAGGGCGCCAATCAAGCTGTTCAAGCGGCTAAGTTATTAGAAAATGTCATAATGATTGGGGCAATTGGAAAAGATATTTATGGGGCATCTTTAAAAGAGACTTTAACTTCTTATGGTGTTGATACTAAAAAGGTTAAAGAGTTAGATAATACTAGTAGTGGGGTTGCGGTAATTACGAGATATGAAGCAGATAATAGAATTATTATTAATGCGGGAGCTAACGCTTATGTAAGTTTAGATGATGTAATAAAGCATTTAGATGGTGATGAAGGTGATCTTTTAGTAGTTCAATTTGAAATTCCTTTTAAGACTACTGAATACGCTCTTAAAAAAGC
>JAAZKC010000047.1 GCA_012800005.1 Acholeplasmataceae bacterium
TAAAGAAAAAGGATTTACGTGAAATACTTTTAAATAAAGAAGTATTATTATCAGCATTAATTAAAGAATTAAATTATCGCTATAAGTTTAAATTATCAAACGTTAGCAATGATTTAAATATAAATATTAAAGCTTTAGAAAGTTTAAATCCAACTAAATTAATGGATTTAGGATACTCAATGACTTTAATAGATGGTAAGAGAATTTCCTCTATCAAAGAAGTTAAGATAGATGATATAATTAGCACAAAATTAAAAGATGGAACTATTACATCAAAAGTAATTAAAAAAGGAGAATAAAGATGGAAAAATTAACATTTGAACAAGCCTTAATGAAATTAGAAGAAGTTGTTAAAAAGTTAGAAAACAAACAAATTCCTTTAGATGAGGCAGTTAAATTATATAACGAAGGTTTAGAGTTATCAAAAGTGTGTTATGAATTATTAAAGGAAGCAGAAACATTAATTGTTAATACTGAAGAATGAATATAAAAGATATTAAAGATCCCAAATTTTTGAAAGACTTAAAACCGAAAGAGTTAAACGCCCTAGCAAGCGATATTAGGGCTTTTTTGGTTGAAAATATCTCCGCTACTGGCGGCCATTTGGCTTCTAATTTAGGTGTGGTTGAATTAACTATTGCTTTACATTATGTTTTTAATTCTCCTGAAGATACAATTATTTTTGATGTTTCTCATCAAAGTTATGTTCATAAAATTTTAACAGGTAGAGCAAGCGAGTTTGATACTTTAAGACAAAAAGGTGGCATTTCTGGCTATGCATCATATGATGAATCACCTCATGATAAATGGGAATCAGGACATGCTGGAACATCAATTAGTGCGATGATGGGGTATTTATACGCTAATAAAATTAACAATAAAAATAATCACGTTATTTCGGTTGTTGGTGATGCTTCAATTGTAAATGGGACTAATATGGAAGCACTAAACTTATTAGGTAGTGATACCGAAAACAAAGGAATTATTGTTTTAAATGATAATAAGATGAGTATAAATAAAAGTGTTGGTGCTTTTTCTAATATGTTTTCAAGATTAAGAGGAAGCAAAATTCATTATTTCTTTAGACGTGTTTTTGATAAATTTCTACCTAACTTCTTATGGCGTATTGCCAATAGAATTAGAAGAAGTATTAAGGCAATCTTTCAAAAAAGAAATATCTTTGAAGATATGGGCTATACATATATAGGACCAATTGATGGTAATAATATTAAAAGAGTAGTTAAGTCACTAGAACTTGCGAAAAGAATGAGAAAAAGCGTTGTGCTACACGTAATTACTGAAAAAGGTTTAGGTTATGAACATGCTGAATTAGATACTGAAAACTTTCATGGTGTTGAACCCTTTAATGTTGAAACTGGAAAATCATTAAATGGTTCTAAAAAGGAAACATGGAGTGCCGCAATTAGTAAAATAATTGATTCACTAATGGAAAAACATGATATTTTCGTAATAATGCCAGCGATGTTAGTTGGAGCTAAGTTTCTTGATTTTCAAAAGAAATACCCTAACAGAATCTTAGATGTTGGAATTGCAGAAGAACATGCGGCATCAATGAGTGCGGCCTTAGCACTTAATAATATTAATGTTTTTTTACCACTTTATTCAACATTCTCACAACGTGCTTATGATCAAATTTTAAATGATATCGCAAGACCCAACTTAAAGGTTGTCATTGGGATTGATAGAGCTGGATTTGTTGGAGAAGATGGTTCAACTCATCAAGGCTTATATGATGTATCAATGTTTTTAAGTATGCCAAACATAGTTGTCACGATGCCTAGAAACACATGTGAAGCATATGGTTTATTAAATTATGCATATACACAAGAAAATCCCTTTGTGATAAGATATCCAAGAGGTGAGGTTGATATAGTTGACTTTAAATGTGAACCAATTAAACCATCTTGGGAAGTTATGAAAAAAGGGAAACTCGCAGTTATTAGTTATGGTCCATTTTTAAATGAAATAGCTAAGATGATTGAAAATGAAAAATTAGATGTTTCACTTATTAATGCTAGATATATAAGACCTATTGACGAAGAAGTTTTAAAAGAAGTTGCCGAGAATAATAAAACAATTATTGTTTATGAACAAACTCACGCAAGCGGAAGTTTGTATCAAATTATTTTAGACTTTTTGGCTAGAAATAACTATGATAATAAAGTAGTTTCAATGAGTGCTTATAATAAAGTTATTGATCATGGAACTGTTTTAGATAATTTAGAAGAAGCAAATCTTGATCTAAATTCATTACTTAAAACTATAAAAAAACATGAGACTAGATAATTACATAAAAGAAAACTTTAATATTTCAAGAAGTAGAGCCCTTGATTTAATTAAGTTATCAAGTGTTAAAGTTAATAATGAAATTATTATAAAGCCTTCTTATCAAGTTAAAGAAAGTGATAAAGTAGTTATTATAGAAACACTGAAATACGCTTCTAGGGCAGGAGAAAAACTAGAAGATGCGATTATTAATTTTCAACTAGATTTTAAAGATAAAACTGTTTTAGATGTTGGTTCATCAACAGGAGGTTTTACTGAGTGTAGTTTATCTTTTGGGGCAAGTCATGTTTATGCTTATGATGTTGGAATTAATCAAATGGTTGACTACTTAAAAGAAGATAAACGTGTTACTTTAAAAGAAGGAGTTAATATTTTATCACTAACTCCTGAAATAGTAGATATTTGCCTAATTGATGTTTCTTTTACATCAATTAAACCAATTATTACTCACTTAAAAGATAACGCTAAATTATATGTACTACTTTTTAAACCACAGTTTGAAGTGGGACAAAAACATCTAAAAAAAGGAATAGTTAAAGATAATAAAATTGTTTTAAAATATATAGAAGAGTTTAAAGATTTTTTAAAAGAATTATCTTTAAATAAAGTTAATTATAAACCTGTTTTAAAAGGAAAGAAAGGAAATCAAGAATACATTTTTGTGTGTGAAAGATGTTAGAAAAACTAATTATTAAAAATTTGGCAATTATTGAAGATGTTGAAATAAAATTTCATCAAAACCAAACCGCCTTAACAGGTGAAACGGGAGCTGGTAAGAGCTTAATTATTGATTCTTTAAAACTAATTTTTGGCGCAAGAGCGGATAGTGATTTAATTAGATTTAAAGAAGAAGAAGCGATTATTAAAGCTATTTTTAATATTGATGATGAAGAATATATTATTGAGAGGTGGATTTCTAGAAAAGATAAAAATAAAATCTTAATTAATAATGAAATAAAAACACTAACTGAATTAAGATTATTAGGTTTAACTATTGGTGATATTCATGAACAACATGACACTTTGGAATTATTAAAGCCTGAAGCTAGTCTTAAAATGATTGATAAAATGGGTGATTATGATAATTTATTAAATGAATACACCATTTTAAGGCATGAATATTTAGAAAGTTTAAAAAAGTTTTCTTCCGCAACTAAAAAAGAAAGTGAAGAAAAAGAAACATTAGAACTTTATAAATATCAATTTGATGAGCTTAAAAAGGCCAATTTAGAAATAGATGAAACTTATAAATTAGAAAGGCAAATTGAAACATTAACTCACCAAAAGACTATTTTAGATGAGTTAAATAAATCATATATGTTGCTTAAAAATATTGATGATGAAAACTTATTATATGATGCATACAAAGCAATGGAAAACATTAAATCTTACAATAAATCTTTTAATCATTTAAAAGAAAGAATTGAAAATA
>JAAZKC010000048.1 GCA_012800005.1 Acholeplasmataceae bacterium
CTTGGGGCGGTAGAGCACTACCTATGTTAGAGGAAGCTTTCTCAAATATGAAAGATAATACTTTAGTTGGAACACCTTTTACAATAGTAACTAAACTAACAGATGAAACAACTGAATTATTGAATAACTTAGCAGAAGATATCGCTGCTTCATTAAAATAATGTAATATTTAGTTAACGAAAAACGCCTTATACGGCGTTTTTCACTTGTTCATATATAAAATTAAGTTTTCAATATATCAACATATTTTTGATAAATATATGTTCTGCTTTTTTTAGATTTATCTAAAACTTTTAAGATACCATAACTAACAAATTTATTAATTGTGCGATTTACTTTATAATAATCAAAGTTTGTTTTTTCGCTAGTTTTTTTAGCATTAATTATTGGATTTTTTTCTAAAAAATCTAATAACCATTTATCTTTTTGATTTATTAATTTTAAATTTTCTTTTCTCAACACAATCATTTCATTAATACATTCAATTGATTCTCGTGAGATTTCAATAACTCCTTTTAAGAAAAAATTAATCCATCCAATATAGTCATTATTTTTCCTAACATTTGATAATCTATCATAATATTCCCATTGATTTCTTTTTAAATAATATGATAAATATAAAGAAGGGTATTTAATTTTATTTTTACTTATTAAATATAAAGTTATTAATATTCTTCCAACGCGTCCATTTCCATCTAAAAATGGATGTATTGTTTCAAATTGATAGTGAATTAAGGCTGCTTCAATTAATGCATCTAAACTATTTTCTTCGTTAATATATTTTTCTAAATCAGACATACATTCTTCTAAATCAAAAGGTGATGGTGGAATAAATTTAGCATTTTTTAAAGTAGAACCAACAGGTCCAATCCAATTTTGAGAATGCCTAAATTCTCCTCTATTTTTTCCTTCTCCTCTTACTCCTTGAAGTAACACTTTATGAACTAGTTTTATATATCTACTTGAAATAGGTAACTTATCTAATAATTGAATAGCATAGTTCATCGCCTTAACATAATTAACAACTTCTTCAATATCAGCATTAACACTATCTTCATTATTAATGTCTAAAACATCTTCTAATGTGGCTTGTGTGCCTTCAATTTGACTACTATATAATGCTTCTTTTCTAACATAAGATGCTAAAAACATATCAATATCTACAATATTGGATGCTAGTTCATCAAGACGACCTAATTCATAATTAGCTTTACTCAACAAATCTACTGTTTCATATTCTAATTCTTTAAAATTAAGTTCTTGAAGTGGTGTTGGATAAAATGACATATATTTTAATTCACCGCTCATATTAGGTTTATAATATCCCGCTTTCATAAATACACCTCATCACCATTATATTTAAAAAGTGCAAATTAATCAATGATTTTAACAATTTAATTTGCACTTTTGTTTTATTTTTGCAAATTAAACCTTGTTTTGTTATGTTTAATTTGCATTTTTAAGATTTTTTAGTAAATTTATTCCAGCATAATTTCTTTAATAGGTTGATCTTCTATTCTTCTTTTATAAGCATATATAATTACTTCATACGCTATTAAGAATATTATGAGTGTAATTAATAATCCTTTAAAATTAAACTTAACATCGGGAATATTATCAAAATCTTTAAACACTATATCAACAATTAATTTTAACTCTACATATTGAAATATTGAACCTAAAATAAATCCAATATAGGCTATTGGTCTATATCCTTCTAAAATAGCTTTACTATATTCTTTTGATGTATAACCAAAGACTTTCATCATCGCGATTGTTTTACTATTACCTTTTATTACTATTGATAAACTCATTAATAATATCACAAATCCTAAGATTATTCCTATCACAATCATAATCCACGCAAACTGATCTGAGCCTAATTCTTTCATTGACATTGACATTTGAATAAGCATTGAAAAACAAAACGCAGAAAAGAAAATAAAGAAACATAAGGTTTTTCCATTTAATAAATTACCAACGGTTAATTCTTTTAAAAAATTTCTTTCTTTTTTAGGTTCTTTTTGTTTTTTAACTTTAGTTTCTTTTAAATCTTTAACTAGCATTAATACTGGTTTTCTTAATTTTATAATAGCATAGATTACTGCTAGAAAGGAGAAAAATAAAAATGGAACTATTACAATTAAAATAAATAAGCCTACATTAAATCTAGGTGCAACATCTGGAAGTAATCCTAAGTCGTTTCTTAATTTATAAAACTTAGGCATATATATCCATGCGGATACATAACCAATAACGGAGCCCGCTAAAACGCTAACCCCAAAAACACTGAAATGTTTAGCGATGCTTAAATTTGAATGTCCTAACGCTTTTAAAATACCTAATTCTTTGGCGTGATTATCAATATAATTTTTAATATAGAACATTAGTAATACTACCGCAGTTAAAGCTAAAAAACCACCAGATAAGATTGCGGTAACTTCTCCTGAAGATACTTCTGCGTTATAAACAATTATTGCTTGTTCGGTTGTTACTTGATCTTTAACAGTTCTAATATCAATATTGTAATTTAGAAATATTGTGCACACAAAGGTGGCACATAATATTACTATAGTTATTGCGAATAACTTTAAGATATCTTTTATCCCGATAATCATGGTATTTTACCATCCAATTTCATATGCTGATTTTTGGACTTTATTAGTATACACTTCTACTATTTCTCCACTATTCATCTTTATAACTGTTTTTGCCATTTCAGCAATATTTTCATTATGAGTCACCATAACAATAGTAAAGTTATATTCTTTTTGAAGTTTAATAATATAATCTAAAACTAATCTACCAGTTTCTTCATCTAAAGCACCAGTAGGTTCATCTAAAAATAACACTTTTGGCTTTTTGGCTAAAGCTCTCGCAATAGAAATGCGCTGTTGTTCACCACCAGATAATTCATTAGGATATTTATTTAGCTTATCTTCTAAGCCAATCGCTTTTATTATTTCTTTATAATCTTTATTATTTATTAAATCCGCCCCCATTTTTACATTTTTATTAACATTCATATTAGGTAATAAATAGTATTGTTGAAAGATAAAACCAATATTATCTCTTCTAAATTTAGTTAAGTCTTTATCATTAAGTAAAGTTATTTCGGTCCCACTATAAATAACCTTACCACTTTCTGGCTTTTCTAATCCTGATATAACATTTAACAATGTTGATTTTCCAGATCCAGAAGCACCTAATATTACCACAAAATCTCCTTCTTTTATTTCAAGAGTTATATCCTTTAACACATGAAATAAGTTTTCTTTTGAACCATAAAATTTATTTATATTTTTAATTTTAATCATAAATTTATTCCTCTTTTATTTCAAAATAGATACATTTAAATTATATCATGTATAATTTATCCTATTCGTAAATATATAGTAAATTTTTTATGAAAAAATGCCTATTTCAAGGCATTTTCCAATTAAACATCTATATAATTTTATTTTCTAGCAATCCATTCTCTACTTATCCAATATTTACAATCAATACTTAAGTTATCATCATTTAGTGTTTTCTTTAATAACATACGCTGCATTATTTTGCCTAGTTTAAAATAAACACTTGAAGGAAATCTTAATTTGCCCGGTTTTGATTTTTTCACATTTTTTATTTTTAATAGATAAACATTTACGAAGTTATTATATCTAATTTGGTTGTGCTTTTTTTAAGACGAAATTGAAAATATGTAGCAAATCCTGCCAAAAATACAAAGATAAGTACTTTTGTAAATATTTCCCCTACTGATAATGGATATCCTGAAATTATTTGAAATATAGATTGAACTGGAAGCATAATTCCTACTCCAACACAAACAAGGAAACTCATTCTAAGTAAAATATAGCCCATAAATTTCTTATTTCTAATTAAAACAAATGTAATAATCATTAAAGGACCAATAATTCCCATATCCAAAACGTAAGTTATTTCTGTAGTGTAAACTTCAATTAAACTTAATGAAGTTCCTTTTACTAGTGATGCAATAATTTCTGGAAGCCAAGCAATAAAAACAGCTATTCCAGATACTAATAGAAATATTTCCATTGGCTTGGTAGTTTTATAAGAATAACTATTAGACTTTAAAATACTTATTTTATGAAGTTTAGCAAGTAATAAACAAACGCCAAAGAAACTTAATGTAACTAATCCAATATATATTAAATGAATTTTATTATATGTTACGCCGAAAGCTATGCTCACAGAGTAATATAAAATTAAACAACAGACGCCTAAAGCACGAATTAAATTTTCTAGGTTTTCTTCTTTAATTACTTTAATAAGAGCATAAATTAAAAAAGGAACTACAAAGACTAACATTGTAACATCTGAACCAACAAAAATAGGCACTTTAAAATAAGAATCATGCTTATAAATTCCATACCCCCAAATCTTGATACTATCGCCATACTGATTATTTATATAATAACTATGATTCATATTAAATGACAATATTCCTAATATGGTTATTAATAATGTTAGTAATATCATAAGTGAGCCAAAAAACATATAAATTATCTTACTTTTATTCATCTTCTTTTCCTCTATTATTTAAAAAAGCATTAAGTAATTTTTTTAATGAGTTTTCTAATGCCTCTATTTCTTCTACAGTTAAAGATGAAAATAATTTATTAATTTCATTATCCGCTAATTCATCATTTGTATCAAAGTAATCATAGGCTTTCTTCGTTAGTTTTACATCTAAAGCTCTTGTGTCAATATTTGATTTAGAAATAATTACATAATTCTTCTTTTCTAATGAATTAAGCATAGTTCTTACATTTTGCCTACTAGAACCCACAAATTCCGCAATACTATTAATTGTCTTTTCTTTTGACTCCATTTTAGAAATCATCATAAGTAAAAACCATTGACGGAATGTTATATCGGGCATTATTAAATCTCCAAACTTAACAATTTTATTAGAAATAAGTGAGATATAGCCAATAATATATTCTTTTTTTTCTTTAAGGTCCATCTTATTGCCTCCAATATATACAACATGTTACTTATATTATAGGCAATATATTGCATATAATCAATAGTTTTTTTATTATTAAAAAAGCACCTCATTATAGAAGTGCCTTGAATAGCCTTTTTAGTGTTTTTTCAAGCTTAGTTTTTGAATTTAATAAAACTTCAAAATATTCTTTAAAAACATCAGCATGAATATCATAGTTAGGGTTAAAAATGTTTAAATAATAAATCACTTATTTTATTATTTTATTGATTATATGTTTATGATTTATATACATGTTGTCTTAAAAACTCCCATACTTTCTCAATTGGAACAGCGACACCATAAGAATCCCCATCTTTAGGCCCTGCAAAGTTAATACCTATTAATTTAAAATCTAAATTTAATAGGGCACCGCCTGATGAACCTCCTTGGGTTGGTGCGCTATGAAAAATAGAAAGGAAATTTGTTGTTGAGTATGGGTTAGGAGTTTCAAAATAAACTTTTTGATATTTCCAAATTTTACCAAAAGTTATAGTATTGTTTTGTCCCTTTGGTTGACCCAATGAGATAACTTCATCGCCAATTTTAGGATTAGTGTTTGTCATAGAAATTACGTGTAAATCAACTGTGTTTTCAAAGATTAAAACAGCTAAATCGTAATTAGGGTCAATTGCACTATTAAATAATCTCGCTCTATGTTCCCTACCTTTATAATCTATAATAGTGTATTTAACTTTATTGAATCCTTCCCGTTTTGCCGCAACATGACAATTAGTTAATACATAATAGTTGCCATGTGCATTGGCAAAAATTATGCCACTTCCTTGCGAAACAACACTACTTGTGGTCATTCCTAAAAATGTATTATAACTTTCTGTTATTATTTTAACATTAGCACTAATTATTTCCTTTTGTACATAATTCATAAGGCCAACATAATCAACACTATATTTAGCATATACATCTAAATTTTTTGTTATTATATAGCCATAATCAATCTTTTCATTATTTTGAGTAAACCAGCCATCTGATAAATAATTTTCTTTAGATGGCTGATAAGTATACGTAACACTGTCCCCATAATTATATGTTTTTTGCGTATATAAAGTTCCATCATTTAAATAATAATTTATTATGTATTCTTTTTTAATTCTATTTGCAGTGTAGGTTGCATCTTTAGTTACAATGCTAATATCTGGAGACCAACCTATATATTCCCATTCATCACTATCTAATGGTAAATCAAAAGAAGGTAATTGACCATATTCAATATTTTCTTCTTTTAGTAAAGTGCCATCTGTATCATTCCATGTTACATTGTATTTTCTTTTAACCTTACTATATTGGACTTGATATGCAATATGTTTAGTAACTGGTTCTATTTTAGGTGACCAACCTATAAAACAATATTCAAATTCATCAGTTTTTTCAGGAATAAAAACCTCACCCTCATAAGATGGTATTGTGCCATATTCAGCGTAAGTTCGTTCTATTATATCTCCTTTATAATCAAACCAAGAAACTTCATATTTTCTTAATACTTCTTGAAATTGAGCAACATAGATAATATTTTCTTTAACCGGTCTTATACTTGGTGTCCAACCAATAAAAATATATTCGTATTTCTCTGTTGATGGTTTAGTTGGCGTTTTCCCTTTGTATGTGGGGATTTCATCTTTAATAAAATTTAGATCCGTTTCCAACACACTACCATCATAATTTTCCCACGTTACTTTATAAGTATCTCCGGTAATTTCTTGATTTGGTATAATTACTTCAGGATTTTCCTTAACTTTATTACAACAAACTAAAGAAAAAGAAGCAATAAAAATCACAAATATTAAAACTACATTTTTAATTTTATTCATATTCTTTCTCCGTTCTTACAAACCTATAAAATGTTATAAAATAATATAAATATCTATCAATAACATTTTTGTTGTATTCCTGGTTCAACCTTGCTGGTTACAATATTATTTTTATCGAATAATAATTGCATTGCCGTCAAGTCTGCAGGCGTAAATTCGGGCAGAACTTGCCCTATTTCATTTGTTAAATAAGATAATAGATTTAAACTAGCGTTATAATCCCTATTTATTTTTAAACCACAATCATCACACTTATATATTCTTTCATTTAACGCTAGTTTAGATATTACTGTTCCACAGTTGGAACAAGTTTTCGAGCTTGGATAAAACCTATTAGCCTCAACTATTTTTTTACTAGCATAAGCTCCTTTATACATAAGTTGTCTTTTAAACTCATAAAGACCAAGATCACTTAAATGTTTGGCAATATGATGATTTTTCATCATCACCTCTATATCTAAGTCTTCTAAACAAATATAATCCGCTACAGAAACTAGTAGTGTTGTAAGTTTATTTAGATAATCTTTTCTTATATTAGATTTTCTTTGATGCAATTTGTTTAGTTTTTGGCTTTCTTTAATAAAATTATTAGAACTTTTGACACCATCTAAAGCTTCTTACTTGGTTTATAAACCATTCTATCTATTAAAGGATAAAAACCATCTTTCTTAAGATATCTTGGAAGTCTAACTTTTAAAGATTTATTCTTAATAGAACCAAAGAAAGCTTTCATCGCTTC
>JAAZKC010000049.1 GCA_012800005.1 Acholeplasmataceae bacterium
TAAAGGAGTAGTTATGGCTTTATTTACAAAAAAGAAAGGTGAGGTTAATTTACCTACATATCAAAACCAAAACTTAAAGACGGCTGTTGATAGAATTATCTTTGATAAAATCACCACTGATGAAGATAAATATATTATCGATTTAGCTACTGATTTACTAAATGGAAAGCCTTTAGTCTTAAATTTCGAAGATATTGATGCGGATGGGGCTAATAAGACGGTTGCGTTTTTATCAGGAGTAATCTTTGCTTGTGATGGACGCATTGAAGAAATAGGACCTAAAATATTTTTATTTGCGAGAAGTCAAGACTTTAAAGATGGGACTCTAAAAAACTTTATTAATGAATATAAAAGTTAATCTTACTGTGATGTGGACACGTTATTAAAGTT
This sequence comes from Acholeplasmataceae bacterium, assembly GCA_012800005.1. Taxonomy (GTDB): domain Bacteria; phylum Bacillota_I; class Bacilli_A; order Acholeplasmatales; family UBA5453; genus DUQU01. The sequence continues at coordinate 391 of JAAZKC010000049.1, forward strand.
AAGCATTAATAAGCGAGTTAGGGATGGTGAAAGCCTAATAATGATACTTTAATTAATATCACCACTGAGTAAATAGATAAATTGAGGGCTAGATTTTATTCTAGAATTAAGGTGGTAACGCGGATTTTATTCGTCCTTAGGGTTTCTAAGGGCGATTTTTATATTTAAAGGAGAGTTGATATATATGGACTATAAAGAAACATTACTATTACCAAAAACAAATTTTCCAATGCGTGGTAATTTAGGCGTTAGAGAACAAGAGTTTGAGCGCACTTGGGAAGAACAAGACTTATATAAAAAGAATTTAGAGAAAAATAAAGGTGCGAAAGAGTTTATCTTACATGATGGCCCACCATATGCGAATGGGGAGATTCATATGGGGCATGCCTTAAACAAAATCTTAAAAGACTTCATTATCCGTTATAAGACAATGAAGGGTTTTTATGCGCCTTATATTCCTGGGTGGGATACACATGGACTTCCTATTGAAACCGCCTTACAAAAAAAAGGTGTTGATAGAAAGAAATATAGTGTAGCTGAGTTTAGGGAAATGTGTAAAACTTATGCACTTGAACAAGTAGAACTTCAAAAAACACAGTTTAAACGTTTAGGTATTTTAGGCGAGTGGGATAAACCTTATATTACCTTAGATAAAGAATATGTTTCCGATCAAATTAAAGTGTTTTCTAAAATGGTAGAAAAGGGCTTAATTTATAAAGGGTTAAAACCTGTTTATTGGTCTCCTGTAAGTGAAACGGCGCTTGCGGAAGCGGAAATTGAATATGAAGATGTGGAAAGTCCATCTATTTATGTAGCTTTTCCTTTAAAAGATAGTGATACCTCATTAATTATTTGGACCACTACTCCATGGACACTTCCGGCAAACTTAGCTATTAGTGCTCATCCCCGCTTAACATATGTTTTATTTAGTTCAAATAAAGGTAAATATATTGTTAGTAAGACTTTATTAGATGATGTGGTTAAAGCAACTAACTTAACAGATATTCAAGTATTAGATGAGTTTTTAGGAGAAAAGTTAGAATATAAAACATATATCCATCCTTTAAATAAAAAGGAACTACCTGTTATTTTAGGTGAACATGTTTTAGATACTGATGGAACAGGACTTGTTCATACGGCTCCTGGACATGGTGAAGAAGACTATGTGGTGGGAAGAAAGTATAACTTAGATATTTTAGTTCCAATTAATGATAAAGGTTATTTTACCAAAGAAGGTTTAGAGTTTGAAGGATTATTTTATGAAAAAGCGAATCCTTTAATTATTGAAAAGTTAAAAGAGTTAAATGTTTTATTACATGTATCTTATTTTACTCATAGTTATCCTCATGACTGGAGAAGTAAAAAGCCAGTTATTTTTAGAGCGACTCCACAATGGTTTATTAACTTAGAGCCAATTAAAGATGACTTACTTAAGGCAGTTGATAATGTTAATTGGGTTCAAAAGTGGGGTAAAGTAAGAATTTCTAATATGATTGAAGCACGTACTGACTGGTGTATTAGTAGACAAAGATTATGGGGAGTACCAATTCCTATCTTTTATACTGAGAAAAATGAACCAATCTTAGATAGTAAATTAATCCTTCATATAGCGGAAATCTTTAAGAAAGAAGGTAGTAATGCTTGGTTTATGAAAGAGGCTAAAGACTTACTTCCAAAAGGTTATACTCATAAAGATAGTCCTAATGGTATTTTTACTAAAGAAACTGATACGATGGATGTTTGGTTTGACAGTGGAACAAGCCATCAAATCTTAGAGCGTAATGGCTTATCATTTCCAAGTGATTTATATGTTGAAGGGAGTGACCAATACAGGGGTTGGTTTAACTCAAGTTTAACCACAAGCGTTTCTGTGTATGGTACAGCACCATATAAAAGTGTAATTTCTCATGGCTTTATTTTAGATGAAAATGGTAGAGCGATGAGTAAATCATTAGGTAATACAATTGATCCACTTAAGGTTATTAAAGAATCTGGTGCGGATATTTTAAGATTATGGGTCTCAAGTGTTGAATATAGTAGTGATGTACGCATTGGTAAGGCCACAATCCGTCAAGCAAGTGAAACTTATAGAAAGATGCGTAATACTATAAGATATATGTTATCGAATTTATATGATTTTGACCCTAAGAAAAACTTAGTTTCATTTGATAAATTAGACAATTTATCTAAGGTTATGTTAGTTAAATTAGAAGAATTAAAGCGTGAAGTTTATGATGCTTATGAAAAATATAAATTTGATGCGGTAAATAGGTTAATTACTAACTATATGATTAATGATTTAAGTTCATTTTATATAGACTACAATAAAGACATTTTATATGTTGAAGGCGCTAACTCAAGCGTAAGAAGAAGCGCTCAAAGTGTTATTTATCATCATTTATTAGAACTACTTAAACTTCTTACACCACTAATTCCTCACACCACTCATGAGGCTTATTTAGAAATGCCTTTTGAAAGGTTAGAAAATGTTTATTTAGAAAGATTTAGTGAAGTTAAAGAATATAATTTTAAGTTAATGGATTCCTATAATGACTTTATGAACTTAAGAGATGAAGTTTTAAAGGCGTTAGAAGTAAAAAGAGCTAATAAAGAAATTGGTAAATCATTAGAAGCTAACTTAGAAATTCACTTGCCAAAAGCATTAAAGGAAAGTATTTTAGCGTTAGATGTTGACTTAGTTCAAGTTTTAATGGTTTCTAAAATCACCTTTAAAGAAGCTAGTGAAGTTAAAGTGGTTGTGTCGGTTAGTGATGGCTTTAAATGTGAAAGATGTTGGAATATAGTAGATAAACTTGATGGTGATGTTTGTAGTAGATGTAGGGAGGTATTAGAAAGTGAATATCCTAATCACAAATGATGATTCAATTCATGAAGAAGGTCTTTTTGTCTTAATTGAGGCGGCTAAAGGGTTAGGTGATTTATATGTTTTAGCTCCTGAAAATCACCAATCGGGAATGTCTACCGCTTTAAGTGTAAGAAAGTCTTTATATTTAAAAGAATACAAATTAGATGGTGTTAAAAAAGCCTTTTCAGTAGATGGAACTCCGGCTGATGCGGTAAGAACTTGTGAGGCTGTGTTTAAAGATATTAAGTTTGATTTAGTCTTAAGTGGTGTTAATAGAGGCGCTAATATTTCTAGTGATATTTATCACTCAGGAACAATTGGGGCAGTTTTTATGGGCTTAATTTTAGAAATTCCGGGGATTGCGGTAAGTGCTTCTTATCATAATTTAGAGTTGGCTAAAAAATATTTAAAAGGGCTACTTAAAACTATCTTAGATTATAAGATGTATAGTAAAGATTACGCTTTAAATATTAACTTTCCAGAAGAGATGGATGAACTTAAAGTAATGTTTGCTCATCAAGGAAGAACTCAGGAATATCCAATTTATCTTAAAGAAGGCGAATATTTAACACCTAATTATAAAAGAGGACGTCCTTTATTAAAAACTAGCGATTTATATTGTTACTACAATAAAATAATCGCAATAACACCTCTTAAATATGACAAAACAGATTATAAAACATTAAATGAATTTAATGATGTAAAAGTAAATTTTGAAATAGATTTATTAAAACATCTCAATAATTAGTTATTATATTATAAAAATATGTTAAAATAAGTATAGGTGATTCTATGGAAAGGTTTACCCTACATTTCTTCAAAGAACGAAAAAGAGACTTTGATTATGAGCGATTATTATCGTTTTTTGAAGCTTATCCTGAAGTAAGTTTAGACAATAATTATGATAATGAGTTTAGAATTTTATATCGTCACCCAATTTTAAAAAGTAGTGCTGATTTTGTGATTTCTAAAAAATCAACCGTTAAAGATCTTTATAAATTGAATCCTCAGTTTTTAGATGTTAACTTTAGATTAGAAATCCCTTTATTAACACCTAATTTTAGTGTGAAGATTATTTTTGAGATCGTTAAAGATTTAACCAAAGAATTTGATTTTTATTGTTATCATGAGTTATTTGAAGATGTACTGCCTTTTAGATTAGAAGTTTTAATGAGAGTTTTTGAAATCTCTAAACAACAATTTAAAGAGAAATTTGGCTACTTATTAGAAGAATATTATTATTGTCAGGAAAAAAAGTTAAATGAATGCTTAAAATATGTAAATGAACAATATGACTTACATAGATACTATAAAGAACAAGATGTAATTGTTCCTAATTACTTTGTGTCGGTAGGTAAAGATGATAAAGTTCATTTTATGATGGAATGGAAAGAAGGCACAAGAGTGCTTTTTCCACCTCATATTGACTTTATTTATTATAGGTTTGGCTTAGAAACTAAAATACTTCCTTATGATGAGGTAATGGCGAAGATTTCTAAGTTTACTGAAAATGTTCCCGGGTTTATTGAAAATACTAAAGTAATTTCTTTAAAACGAATGAATAAAGTTGCGAAAATTATTAAAAAAACTAAGTTTACACAAGTTAAAGACACTTTAACGCGTATTGAACTTGATAAAGTTATTGATATTCCAAGGAGTAATGAATAGATGTTAATGTTTAGTTTAGAGATGTTTAAAGATCCAGTTGAATGGTTTGGACTTATTGCGGGAGTAATTGTCGTTATTTCTTTTATGATGAAAGGTGAAATAAAAATGCGGGCAGTCAATTTTGTTGGCGCCGTTTTATTTATTATTTATGGATTTTTAATTGGTAGTATTTCTGTCGTGTTGCTTAATTTTATTTTAGCAAGCGTTCAAGTATATAAAGTAATTAAAATAGGGAAAGGAAAAAATGATGAAAAGAAAGATGGCAGAGTTTATTGACCACACTAAATTAGGACCTAGTGTTACTTATGAAGACATTAATAAACTTATTAGTGAGGCAAACGAATATAAGTTTAAAAGTGTTTGTGTGGATCCAATCTATGTTAATTATGCGAAAAAGCATGTAGATGGTGTATTAGTTTGTACAGTAGTAGGATTTCCTCATGGAACATCAAAGACTGATGTGAAAGTTTTAGAAACTAAGATGGCAGTTAAAGATGGTGCTGATGAAATCGATATGGTTTCAAACCAAAATGCTCTTAAAAATCGTGAAGATAATTATGTTTTAAATGAAATTAGAGCGATTAAAAAAGCTTGCGGTAATAAAGTTTTAAAGGTGATTATTGAAACTTCTAACCTTTCAAGAGCGGAAAAAATTAGAGCGTGTGAACTAGCGAAAATAGGTGGTGCTGATTTTGTGAAAACTAGCACAGGATTCCATAAAGGTGGCGCTACAGTTGAAGATATTGCCTTAATGAGAAAAATTGTTGGTCCAGATATGGGCGTTAAAGCCTCAGGTGGAGTAAGAACTTATGAAGATGCAAAAAAGATGATTATTGCGGGAGCTAGTAGAATTGGTAGTTCTAATGGAGTAAAAATATTAAAAGGAGATGATTGTAATGATTCCAACACCTCATATTAGTTTAGATAATAAAGATTTAATTGCGAAAACTGTCTTAATGCCAGGAGATCCATTAAGAGCGAAGTTTATCGCTGAGACATATTTAGAAAACGTTGTTCAATTTAACGCTGTTAGAAATATGTTTGGTTATACTGGTACTTATAAAGGAAAAAAGGTTTCCGTTATGGGTAGTGGAATGGGGATGCCTAGTATTGGAATTTACTCATATGAACTATTTAGTTTTTATGGTGTAGAAAACATTATTAGAGTTGGAAGTGCTGGCGCTTATACTGATAAATTAAACCTTTATGACGTAGTTTTAGCTGAATATGCCTATAGTGATTCTACATATGCGAAAATTATGGGAGTTACTAATAGACGTAAATTAGCCGCTTCAAAACCATTAAATAATAAACTTAAGAAAGCTGCGGCTAAGTTAAATGTTCCCCTACATTTAGGCGTAATTCATTCAAGTGATGTCTTTTACCATCCAGGTGGAAGTATTCATGAGAAAATGTATAATGAACACGGTTGTTTATGTGTAGAAATGGAATCTTTTGCGTTATTTGCGAATGCGAAAGCTTTAGGTAAAAAAGCTGCCTGCATTTTAACAATTAGTGATTCACTTGTAACTCATGAAGCAACTTCAAGTTTAGAACGTCAGAAAGCATTCACTAAAATGATGGAGATTGCTTTAGAGGTTATTTAATTATGATCATAAAAACAACTAAATATAAAACTAATGTAGTTTCCTTGCGCTTTAAAGAACCCTTAACTAAAGAAAACCTTGGTTTAAGGGCTTTTTTGCCGAATGTAATGGTAAGTAAAAGTCCTCTTTATAACTCAAGAAAAGTGTTAAATGAAGCGTTAGAAGATTTATATGGAGCAACTTTATCACAGCGCACATTTCGTCAAGGCTTATTATCTATTGTTGAGTTTAGTATTACCTTTATTAATCATAAATTTACTACTGAACCATTATTAGAAAATGCCTTAAAGTTATTAAAAGATGTCGTGTTTGGTCATAAAAATTTATCTAAAACTGAATTTTTAATTGAAAAGAAGATTGCGAAAGATAGAATTTTAGCTTTCCAAAACAATAAAACATCTTACGCTTTAACTAGGCTATTTGAAGTAATGTTTGAAGGTGATAATCAAAGTTTAATAAGTATTGGTAAACTAAAAGATATTGAAAATGTTAGTTATAATCAAATGAATAACTATTATAAAAAATTTATTAAGTCTAGTTATGATGTCTTAATTAGTGGTGATTTTAAAGATAGTGATATTGAGTTAATTAATTCATATTTTAAAGGAACTAACGAAAAGAAAGATATTATTGATTATGTTAATAAAGAGCCTAACTATAAAGAAGTAATTGAACGCGATAAAATTAATCAAGCTAAAGTAAATATTGGATACTTACTTCCAGTAAGATATAAAGATGAAGAGTTTTATCAGGCGGCGATATTTAATCTTGTCTTTGGTGGAGATGTTCATTCAAGACTATTTTTAAATGTTAGAGAAAAACATAGTCTTTGTTATTATGTAAGATCTTTATATGAACCATTTAAAGGGTTTATTTATGTAGTTGCGGGAATTGATAAGGGAAGAGTTGAACTTGCTTTAAAGGTAATTGATGAAGAGTTAGAAGGCTTAAAGAAAAACTTAATTAGTGATGATGAGTTATTATTTTCTAAACAGTCTTATATTAACTCATTAAAAGAAGCGGAAGACAGTCAAAATAGGCAACTAGACTCCTTTTATCTACAAAAAGAGTTAGGTCTTGAGACAACTGCTGAAATGATTGAAAAAATTAACGCAGTCACGAAAGAAGAAGTCCAACAAATAGCACGTAAAGTTACTAAAGATGCCTTATATATCTTAGCTCCGGAGGAAATGTAATATGAAACATTTTAGTTATCCAAAATATAATGAAAATGTCTATTTCAAAGAATTAGATAATGGCTTAAAGGTCTATTTAATTCCAAAAATGGATTATAATAAAACATTTGTAACCTTTACTACAAATTATGGTTCATTTGACACATCATTTATCCCAAGAGGAAAACAAAGACGTGTTAACCAACCAGCCGGTATAGCTCATTTTTTAGAACATAAATTATTTGCGATGCCTGATGGTACGGATGCTTTTGAAAAGTTGTCTTCATATGGTGTTAGTGCGAACGCGTTTACTTCATTTGATCGTACTAGTTATTTATTTAGTGGAACCTCTAATATTAAAGAGGCGTTAGAATACTTGCTTGATTTTGTTCAAACGCCTTACTTTACACCTAAAAGTGTCAAAAAGGAACAAGGCATTATTATAGAAGAATACCAAATGTATGAAGACAATCCTGATAGTAAGATGTATTATGCATTACTAGAAAATATGTATCAAAAACATCTTCTTAACACAACTGTTTTAGGAACCGTTTCTTCAATTAAAAAAATCACAGCGCATAAACTTTATGAAGCCTATAATACTTTTTATCATCCAAGTAATATGATTTTAACTGTGATTGGTGCTTTTGATAAAGAAGAAATTTTAGATGTCATTATTAAAAATCAAAATAGTAAATCATACGTTAAAGAACCACCTATTGAAAGATTCTTTAAAAAAGAACCTAAAGCCCTAGCAATCAAAGAAAAAACACTTCATATGGGTGTAAGTATGCCTTATGTTGGTTTAGGTGTTAAATTAAATCCAAGTGATGATCTACTTGCTCGCTATAAACAAGAAATAGCGCTTGATTTAGTTTTAAATATGTATTTTTCTAATAGTGGTGAAGTTTATAATAACTTGCTTAAAAAAGGTATTATTAATCAAACATTTAGATTTGGTGTTATGCAATATAATGGCGCATTATCCGCAATCTTATATGGCATGACTGCCAGAACAGAAGAGTTTATAAGTGAAATAACTAAAAGTTTAGTTGGCCTAAAAAGAAGAACTATTAACATAGATACATTTGAAAGGCAAAAGAAAGTGATGCAAGGAGCATTTATTAGATCACTTAACTCACTAGAAAACTATAATATTACTTTTACTGCTCACGTATTAGAAGGAATTAATATGTTTGATGTGCCAAATATTATCGCAAGCATTACTTTAGATGATGTTAAGGCGGTTATTAAAGATATTAAGCCAAGTAATATCACAATTTTAAAAATACTTCCTAAAAAAGACGAAAACTAAATGATTTTATCTAAAAAAAGAAATTAATTTATTTAAAAAGAAAAAGGAAACCAGAAATGGTTTCTTTTTTATATAATTTAAGTTTAAACAAGTTAAAATGGCTTAATAGTGTGATTTTGCGGAAACATTTATTTAAGATATACTTTAAACAAAAGGAGGGTATATGTTAAATAATGTAATGTTAATTGGAAGATTAACTCATGATCCACAACTCAAAATTTTAGAAGATGGAAAGAAGGTTTTAGACATCCAAATGGCAGTTCAAAGGTCTTTTAAAAATATGGATGGAATTTATGAAACTGACTTTATTACGGTAACTTTATGGCAAGGTCTTGCGGAGAACTTAAATGAATATTGCGAGAAAGGTTCACTAATAGTCTTACGTGGCAGACTACAAGTTAGACATGTTAAATATGATGATAAAGATTATCGTACGTTAGAAGTAATTGGTGAAAGAGTTAACTTTTTAGGTAGTAAAAAAGAGGCTACCGTATCCCAAGAAGAGGACTTCTCATAAGAGAGGTCCTTTTATGTTAATGGCAAGATATCTTGAAAATGTATATCAAATGTGATACAATATTCACGGGTGATATCGTGAATAAAACAAGAAAAACAGATTTAATACATATTAGAATTGAACCAGATGTAAAAAAAAGAGCAGATGATATATTTAAAGAATTAGGTGTAAATTTTTCTTATGCCATTTCAATGTTTTTAAATCAAGTTATTTTAAAAGAAGGTTTTCCTTTTGATATAACTTTATCTAAAACTAAAACTAAAACTAATGAAGAGGAGATTGCCTCTCTTATTGAAATGACTGGTGGAAATGGTAAGGTTTCTCTAAAAAATCAAAAGATTATTCATCTTTATGCAATCGGTGATATTGATTATGAAACAGCTGTTTTTGCAATAAAAAGGAGTTTTATAAAAAATTAAAGATTAAATTTGAACATAAAAAATTTAACCTTTAATTATGTAATAATTTAAATTTATCTTAATAACATTTAAATATAAATGTTTTTTTTGTTATAATAAGTATAGTTATAAAATTAGGGGTGATGTTGATGATAGACTTTAAAAAAGAAGTTGAAAAACGAAAAGATGATATTATTAGAGATACACAAAACCTCCTTAGGATTAATTCTGAGCTAACTGAGTTTAATAGTGATTCAAAAATGCCTTTTGGTAAAGGAATTAATGATGCGTTAAACTATATGCTTGAAATGGGTAAAAAGGATGGTTTTAGCGTTTTAAATGCTGATGGTTATGCTGGTCATATTGAGTATGGTAGCCAGTTTGAATATGTGGGGATGATGGGACATTTAGATGTTGTGCCTGCGGGAAGTGGTTGGGATTATCCACCATATGAAGCGGTAATTGTTGATGGTAAGATTATCGCAAGAGGTGCGATGGATGATAAAGGTCCTACAATTGCTGCTTATTACGCAATGAAAATTTTAAAAGAATTAAACCTTCCGCTATCAAAAAGAATTAAATTAATTTTGGGTACTGATGAAGAAACCGGTTGGAGAGGCGTTAGATATTACTTTAATTTATTTCCTGAACAGCCAGTTTATGGGTTTATTCCTGATTCTGCATTTCCTTTAACTTATGCAGAAAAAGGGATTATGAGACTTACGATTAAAAATGAATGTAAAGATAAGAATTTAGTTAGTTTTAAAGCTGGTTTAGTTGATAATATGGTTCCTGATAATTGTGTTGCGATTATTAAGGATTTAACCAAAAAAGAAGCATTCTTAAAATATTTAGAAGATAATAATTTAAAGGGTGAAGCAATTATAACTGAGTTTGGCTTAAGATTATCAGTAGATGGTAAGAGTGCTCATGGTTCAACTCCAGAAGAAGGTATTAATGCGGCATTTTTAATGGTTAAATTCTTTAATGAAATTAAAATGACCAACTCATTTATTGATTTAATAAATATGTATTTATTAGATGATCCGTTTGGTCAAAAGATTGGGGTTGATTATAATGACCCTGAAACTGGTAAAGTAACGATTAACGCTGGCGTCTTTGATTTAGAAAAAGGTAAGTTTAGAATTACTTTAAATCCAAGGTATCCAAATAATGTTGATCCTAATATTTTTTCTAACCAATTAGTAAGTGCCTTTAGTGCACAAGGTCATCATGTCACAATAAATTCTCATCAAAAGAGGCTTTATGTTGACCCTAATTCTAAGTTAGTTAAGACATTATTAAGTGTTTATAATAAACATACAAATAGTGAGGCAGAGCCACTTACTACTGGTGGAGGCACTTACGCAAGAGCGATGGAAAATAGTGTTGCGTTCGGTCCACATTTTCCAGGAACAGAAAGTTTAATTCATCAAAAGAATGAATATATTACTATTGATGATTTACTAAAAGCGACCGCAATATATGCAGAAAGTTTATACGAGTTAGCGAAATGAAACAATATCTAGATTTGTGCCGTCACGTAATGGAAAACGGCACTCCAAAACATGATCGTACTGGCGTTGGCACAAGAAGCTTATTTGGTTATCAAATGCGCTTCGATTTAAGCGAGGGATTCCCTCTTTTAACAACTAAAAGGGTCTTTTTAAAGGCGATTATTCATGAACTTTTATGGTTTATTAAAGGTGAAACTAATATTAAGTATTTAGTAGATAATGGTGTTAAAATTTGGAATGAATGGCCTTATGAATGGTTTAAAAAAAGTGAATACTATCAAGGTGAAAGTTTAGAAGAGTTTGTAGAAAAGATTAGAACTGATGATGAGTTTGCGAAAAAACATGGTGAACTTGGACCAGTTTATGGTAAACAATGGCGCAATTTTAATGGTTATGATCAACTTATGAATGTGATTAATGAAATTAAAACTAATCCTTATTCAAGAAGATTAATCGTTAATGCGTGGAATCCGCCTGAACTTGATAAGATGGCACTACCACCTTGTCATATGATGTTTCAATTTTATGTAAATGATGGTAAATTAAGTTTGCAGTTATACCAAAGAAGTGCGGATATCTTTTTAGGTGTGCCATTTAATATTGCCTCATATTCATTACTTTTAATGATGGTTGCTCAAGTTACTAACTTAGAAGTTGGTGAGTTTGTTCATACATTAGGTGATGCGCATATTTATGACAATCACGTTAACCAAATTAACCTACAACTATCAAGAGAACCAAGAGCGCTACCAACAATGAAATTAAATAAAGATATTAAAAATATTTTAGATTTCAAATATGAAGATTTTACTTTAGAAAATTATAATCCTCATAAAAGAATCGTTGGGGAAGTAGCTGTATGATTAATTTAATATGGGCAATGGATGTTAATTGGTTAATTGGTAAAGGTAATAAACTTCCATGGCGTTATATTGAAGATTTAAATTATTATAAAAAGATGGTTTTAGGTAAAACTGTCTTAATGGGCGATAATACTTATGAGTCATTAAAAGGTTATTATAAAAAGAACCCTTTTCCCTTTAAAGATTATTATATTGCCTCACTTGATAAGGAATATGAAGGAAAAAAGGTTATAAGAGATATTGATTCATTTTTAAGTGAGTTTAAAGGTGAATTATGGGTAATTGGTGGGGCTAAAGTATATGAGCTTGCCTTACCTTATGCAGATAGACTTTATATTACTTGGATTTTAAAACCATATAAAGGAGATAAATATTTTCCAGAGTTTGATTTACTAAAATATAAAGTTATTAAAGAAACTGAAGGAGAACATAAAGATTTACGCTTTATGGTATATGAAAAATGATTATATTTTTATTCTTTTTAACAATTGTTTTAATTGCCAGTGGTTTAAGTTATTTAACGGCTGAAATATCACTATGGTTTATTCCACTTTGGATAGTTGTGGGGATTGTTGTGGCGTTTTTATTAGTAATTTTAAGTGTCGTTATTGCGGCTCCAATCGCAAAAAGAACCAAAGTTACTAGTAAAGCTAAACACTATTATGTTAGGCAACTATCTGACTTCTTAAAAATGGTTTTAAAAATGAGAGTCGTTAAAGTTATTGGACGTGAAAATATTCCTAAAGGTAACTTTGTTATTTATGGAAATCATAAAAGTAACACAGATCCATTTATCTTAGTTTCCGCAATAAGAAGACCAATGGGGTTTGCGGCAAAGACAGAACTTTATAAATTCCCTATTTTAAGAACTTGGTTAAGAGCGTTTGGAAGTCTTAATATTGATAGAGCAAATGGCCGTGAAGCCGCAAGAGAAATTATTTTAGGAATTAAACATATTGAAAAGGGTTTATCAATGGCAATTTTCCCAGAAGGGGGAATTAAAACTAGAGAAACTGCCTTAATGGAAGAGGTTAAACCTGGTGCTTACCGCTTAGCGACAAAACCAGGAGTTCCCGTTTTACCTGTCGTAATCTTAGGTTCAAGACATATCACAAATAATGCTCCATGGAAAAAATCAAAGTTAATGGTTATTATTCTTCCCGCAATTACAAAAGAAGAATATAAAGATATGACCACAGTTGAACTTGGAGAGCACGTAAAAGAATTAATTAATAATACAATCTTAGAATATCAAAAAAAAGACCTTGATTAGGTCTTTTTTCTTATACCGTCATATTAAATTCTAAAACTTTTAGTTTATCTCCATCATAAGTTAACTTATGAATAGAAGCGTTATCGATAAATGTTCTATAATCATATTTTTTAGGTTCAGCCATTATTAATAAAGACTTAATAACGTGACTATGACAAAAGATAATGACATTTTTACCTTCATATTTGTTATATAAATGAATAAGTCCGTTTTCAACGCGTTTAAGTAACATCTTATCATCTTCATAGCCTTTATAAGTGAAGTTTTTCTCTAAGATTACAGGTAAAATTGATAAAGCATCCCTACCTTCAAAAACTCCAAAATCACGTTCCATAAAGTGATAATCAACAATTATCTTTAAATCATTTATATGTGATAAGGCAAATTTAGCTGTATCATAAGCTCTTTTTAAAGGACTTGAAATAACTACGTCAAAACGTTCTTTAACTGTTTCAAAAAACGCTTGAAGACGTCTTGCTTGGTTTATTCCTGCCTCATTAAGTGGATTATCAGTCCACCCTTGAATTAATTTATTATCATTGGCGTTAGTTTCGCCGTGTCTAATTAATGTTAATTTCATCTAATCACCACTTATGATTATATCATAAATATATATTTTTGCCGTTTTAGTGGTATAATTTAAATGTAAAGGATGTGCGAATATATGAGAATGTTAGATTTAATTATTAAAAAACGTGATAATTTAGAACTTTCTAAAGAAGAAATTAATTTTATTATTAAAGCTTATACAGAGAAAAAAATTCCTGATTATCAAATGAGTAGTTTACTAATGGCTATTTATTTTAATGGGATGACAGATAGAGAATCTACCTATTTAGCTCTCGCAATGAAAGAAAGTGGCGATTCTTTTGATTTAAGTGCGATTAAAGGCATTAAAGTTGATAAACACTCAACCGGTGGTGTTGGTGATAAGGTTACTTTAGTATTAGGACCATTAATGGCCGCTTGTGGCGCTAAATTTGCGAAAATGAGTGGAAGAGGACTTGGTCATACTGGAGGAACTTTAGATAAATTAGAAAGTATTAAGGGTTATAATTTAGAACTTTCAGAAGAAGAATTTGTTAATCAAGTTAATGAAATTGGCATTGCCGTTATTGGTCAATCTGGAGATATCGCTCCTGCGGATAAGTTATTATATGCCTTAAGGGATGTGACAGGAACTGTCCCATCAATTCCCTTAATTGCTTCAAGCATTATGTCTAAAAAGTTAGCGAGTGGTGCTGATGTGGTTGTTTTAGATGTAAAGGTAGGTAGTGGAGCATTTATGGAAAGTATTGAAGAAGCGCGTAAACTAGCTTCATTAATGGTTAATATCGGTACTCTTGCGGGGATGAAGGTTTATGCGGTAATTACTAGTATGGATGAGCCTTTAGGATATAAAATTGGTAATACATTAGAAGTTATTGAAACTATTGATGCTTTAAATGGTAAAGGTCCAAAAGATCTAATGGAAGTAACATTTAAAATCGGAGAACTTTTATTAGAAGCTAGTGGTATCGCTAAAGGTGATGATGCAATAAAATTAATGAAAGAAAAAATTGAAAATAAAGAAGCACTTAATAAACTTATCAAGTTAGTTAAAGCACAAGGTGGAGATGTTTCTTATATTAAAGATTATGATAACTTCCCTAAAGCTAAAAATATTATTCCGTTTAAGGCATTAAAAGATGGTTATATTGAGGCGATGGACACTGAAAAGATTGGAATTGCCGCAATGGTCTTAGGTGCCGGTAGAGAGCGTAAAGATGATATCATTGATTTTACTGTTGGCTTAGATTTTAAAAAGAAAATTGGTGATTACGTTAAAAAAGATGATGTGGTTTGTTACTTACATGCAAATTTAATTGGCGTAGATGAATCACTTAAATTATTAGAAGAAGCAATTAAAATTGGTAATAAAAAAAGAAAACACATTTTAATTAAGGAGATTATCAAATGATTGCGTTAGTAACTGGCGGTTCTAGTGGTATAGGTTATGCTTTCGCTAGTAAATTAGCCGATTTAGGTTATGATTTAATTTTAGTTGGAAGAACTTTAGATACACTTGCGGTAGCACAAAAAGAAATTGAAGAAAAATATAAGGTAAGGGTCCAAATTTTTATTGCGGATATTACAAAACCTGAAGCAAGAGAAAAAATGTATGAATACGCGAGTAATTATGATATTAGTGTAGTTGTAAATAATGCTGGTATTGGCTTAAGTAAGGACTTTATTGATTCAACTATTGAAGAAGATATGGAAATAGTTGACCTAAACGTTGTTGCCTTACACCATATTATGAAACACTTTTATAAAATCTTTGTAGAAAAGAAAAGTGGACGTATTATTAATATAAGTTCTATCGCATCATTTATTGCAGGTCCTGCCGCATCTACTTATTATGCCTCAAAAGCTTATGTTTCAAGTCTAACAAGAGCTGTTGCCAAAGAAGCAAAAGAACATAATGTAGTTATTCAAGCTGTTTGTCCTGGCCCAACAAAGACAAATTTCTACCTTCACGCTGGCACAAGAGCGAATGTTTATAAACAAAAACCTGATAAACTAGCGTATAAAGCCTTAAAGTCTAAAAGAACTTTAGTTGTGGTAGGATTTATAAATAAAGCGTTTCATGTTATTAGTAAAATCTTACCTCAAAGTTTTATCTTAGGTATTGCAATGTGGAGACAAAGAAAAATTAGAGTTAAAGAAAACAAAAAATAAAGGTTGGTTTTAATGAAGGATGAAGTAAAATATAATCTTAAACCATTTGTAAAGTGGGCTGGCGGTAAAACACAACTATTAGATGTTTTAAAAGAAGCTATGCCTACTAAATATAATACATA
>JAAZKC010000050.1 GCA_012800005.1 Acholeplasmataceae bacterium
AAATGCCATTACAGTTTATGGTAACTATGAAGTTAATACTGTCTTTCAGAGAAAAACTTTTAATCACTATAAAGTAAGCTTAAAAGGTTTATCTCCTAATACTAAGTATAAATATAAAGTAGGAGAAACTACTTTAAGTGATGAACAGTATTTTAAAACAGGATCAACTAAGTTTAGTTTTGCGGTAGTTGGTGATTGGCATACTCATATGCCCCTTCCTAATAGACTTACGGCAGTTACTAACTTAATTGATCAAATGACTCGATTAGAAAGAAATATTTCAATGATTTTTTCCGTTGGTGATGAAACTTCTTATGGTAATGTTTATGATTCTTGGTTAGCATCTAACTCACAAGTGCACTTTAAAAACTACCTTAAAGCTTCTACAATCGGTAATCACGATTATTGGACTCAGTCTAATCAAGATATGGAATCATTTAACTTTTTTAGAGATGTCCATAATTTTCCTCGCAATGGTTATTTAAACCAAGAAGGAATAAGTTATTACTTTAAATATGGAAAAGTTCTTTTCATTGTTTTAAATTCTTATGATGTTGTGGTAAAGGGAAGTATGAAAGGAAGAAATTGGGCAAGGGATGTTATTAAAAATAACCCAAGTGATTTTATCATTGTTTCAATGCACTATAATTGGTTTGATGGTAGAAATGGTAGTGCTTATCAATATAATGCTTGGAAAGATTTCTTTGATGCCAATGGTGTTGATTTGGCTTTAGCGGGCCATAATCATGTTTATGTAAGAACGCATAGATTATATGAAGGCGTTAGAAATAATAAAATGGGAACAATGTATCTTCAAACTCCTTCAAGTGATAATGATAGAGGAAGAGAGATATCATCAACATTTAATAATGCCAATTTAATTGCTTACCGTTTTTCTGAAGGCGCAAGAACTGTTGGTGGGGTTATTGTTGATGTAACTGAAACAGAAATTAAAACTAGATTAGTTGACCGTAATGGAAGAGTTTTAGATGAAGGAAGAATTACTAAAAGAGCTAAGGAAGCATTTAATAAAGAAGCTTTCATGGATAGTTTTAATTTCTATCAAGTAGATGGACAAAAATATGTTTCAGTATCACCAAGTGGTGTAAATAATGTTGAATGTATTAAATATTATGATAATGATGATGTTTTTGACATCAACTACTTATATAAAAAAGATTTATGTGTCTATCCTTTAGATGTATTTAATGATTTTATTGATGTTGAAGTGGAGTTTAGAGATAGAACTAAAGAAAGAATTACTTTACAAGTATCTAATTCTAATTATGAAGGCATATCTAACTTAATGGTAGTAAAAGAAGAAGATAAATACATGCTTAAATGGGATTATAGTGGTGGTGCTGAAAATGCCTATATCTTTATTGATGATGTTTTTTATAAAGATGTTAATTTACTTAATAGGAGTACTTATATTGAACTTACTAATCCAAGTTCAGTAGTTTCCCTAAGACACAACAAAAACTCTTCAAATTCACGCTATTATGCGCGTTATGGAGGCTTTGGTGATGCAAACTTTGATGGTGTAATTGATGAAGTTGATGTAAGTGAATTAATTAATCTTTATTTAAATAATGAAACTCTTTTATTAGAAGAAGAATATTATTTAGATATTAATAATGATGGAATTATTGATTTATTCGATATTACATACCTACACCTACACATAGGTGGAATTATCGAAGAAATGAAAAAAGAAGTAAGCGTAACATTTTTAGATATGTATGGCAATGTTATAGATACTTACTATGTTAAATCAGGTAGCAGTGTTATTCCTCCAGAATATAGTGAGGCTAACTTTAGGTTTATTATGTGGAATAAAGACCTTAGTAATGTTAGTTGCGATCTTGTCGTTTCACCAATAATGGGGGTGAATTAAATGAAAAGAATTTTAATAATACTTTTATTACTATTTTTAGTTGGTTGTGGAAAGAAAACTTATAAAATAACACTTAGTGATAATTTAAGTTTAGTTGACACAACTATAAACTTAGAAAAAGTTAGTGATAATAAAGAGTTAGAAATTCAAATTCACGTTCCTGAAGGAAAAACATTTGAAAGTATTTTAATTAATGGTATCAAAAAAGAACTTCAAATAAGCGATAACTTCACTTTTAAAGTAACAGTAAAAGAACAGTTAAATATAGAAGTTACATTTATTGACACATATATTAGTTCTATCTCATTTTTAGAAAGTAATCACTTTAGTTTTGATATTAATGAATTTAGATTAAGTGATATTACCTTTAAGGCCACTAATTCTAACAATGAAGAAGTAGTTTTACCGTTAAAAAGAGAATATTTAAGTTTAAGTGACTTTTTAAAATTATTTGCATTAGGAAATCATGAAATAACTATTAACTATGGAGCTAAAGAATTAAAGGCATATATAGAAATAACTACTACATTACCTGAATTAGTTCAAGATATTATTGTTTATTCAATTGTAGATGGCAATACACATAAGTTTTATGTGATTGGAGGGTTTGTAAGTTATGAACTTAACATAACTCAAAACTTAACAAATGAAGGAACATTCCTTAATCAAGCAGGAGGTATTTTAGAGTACAG
>JAAZKC010000051.1 GCA_012800005.1 Acholeplasmataceae bacterium
ATAAGGTTGTTCACTCAAAAATGAATAAACCGGTTCATATAACAAAGCCACTGATAATGCACCACTTAATCCCATCGCAAACTCCCATGGTAAATCGGCTATTAAATAAGGAATAATATCTATGTCCCAATAATAAGCCGTAAAGGGGGCAAATATCCATCCATAAACAAAACCAAAGACAAAGGCGAATATCGCAAGTGAATTAGCGCTTTTAAACTTTTTAAACACTGTTGAAAGTGTAATAGGAATTAAACTCCACGCAATTAACATTGGAATAATGAAAAGCGGGTTAAATGGTCCTACATACAAATTATCCGCAATTGTATGAATAAATACTATTATCATTGTTTTTTTAAACCCAAGTAGTCTTGTATAAAGGATGAAAAAGAAAACGGTAAGTTGAATATTAGGTATAAAGCTTATAGCTTGTTCCACAGTAAAAACGATTGCCGTAAACATTGCGATTACAATAATATCAATTAACTTGAGTTTCATCGTTTTTACCACCTTTTATTTTATATTTACCAACTTATTTTTGTCTCTTCAAATTTAAGCGTATCGTTTGCGACAATATAATAACTACCAATACCTACTGATGCATATTCACCATTAACATAAAAGGCAATATAATAGTTATCACTATCCTCACCAATTATTTTATTAGCAACTTTAATGGTATTTAAATATGGACCAAAACTGCTTCTTGTAAAAGTGATTGTATAGTGTTTTTGAAGTAATTCAAAAGCACTTGTATATTCCGCTACTTCATGAGTTTTATTAGATAATTCCTCATCTTTAGAAGCAATCACTACAGTCACAGTAACTAATTCACCTTTTTCAGGTTGTTTTTTATCACAACCAACCGTAACAACAAGTAAAAAGGCTAATACCAAAACACTTAAAATTTTCTTAAATCTCGACACAATTATCCCTCCAGTCTGTCATAAAAATAAAAAAATTTCTATGCCTAGACATAGAAATAACCTTTTCATTAAAAAAGAGTTTTTTCGCACACCCAGGCAAAAACTTAGAATTGTTTAGGTAGGTCTCCCGGCTTAAGTTTCACCCTCATCACACCTTCTCAATACTTAAAGTATCAATGGTTTATCGTGACTCGTCCGCTATTACGGTTGCTGGGGCAGCAAAAGATTTTAACTTTTTTCCCTGTTATGCACCTAAAGAATTTATTAAGTTAATTTTATTATAGTCCAAATATTATTTATATACAAGTATTTAAAAACTTTTTTCAATCTATAAAACCTAAATCAGATATTTTTATTTTCCTAAACTGATTTGCTAGCTTATATGAAGTAATTCTTTGACTACCAGAAGCTGGTTTTAAAATACCTTTATTTACCCATTCTAAAGCCCATTTAGATATAGCTCTTGGAGTTACTCCATACAAAGATGCCAGTTCTTTATTTTTAATTATTTCTTTATTATTTTCTAGCATATATCTTATTAATACTAAATCTTTTTTAGATAATCCATCTAAAATTGAAGGCGAATAAGATTTAGAAACTTTTAAAGCCGCTTCATAAATTTTTTCAGCATTTAAAACTAATATTTTTAAAAAATATTCTATCCATATTTCTAAATTAGGAGGATTATTCCTACCATCATAAAAAAGTGGCGGAAGATTCATTTGTAAAGCTCTATAATATCCATCTAAATCATACATATAATACTCTTCGAACGAATTAAAGCCTTTATAATCATAATCTTCTAACATTAAAATATATGTCGCAAGTAATCTAGCAGTTCTTCCGTTTCCATCACCAAATGGATGAATACTAACAAAACCATAATGCATAATAGCTGCCTTAATAACTGCGGGAATTTTTTGATTATCTTTATACCAATTTAATAAATTATCCATTAAAAGAGGAATATCTTTAGATTCTGGAGGAATAAATTCAGGATTTTGCGTTTTTACATCATATACCGCAAACAACACTCCAGGCGGTGTAGGTTCTCTAAATCCAATTCTTTTAAGTCCATTTTTTCTTTCCACAATATCATGTAATTTAAAGATAAATTCCAAATCTATTTGCTTATTTTCTTGTTTAGATTTTTCTAAAAAAGTTAATGCATCCCAATAATTTTTTACTTCTATTTCTGCCTTAACACGATTAATATCTTCTTTTTGTTCAATAACTCTTTTAACTTGATTAAATGATAAAACATTGCCCTCAATACTTGTTGAAAAATGAGTTTTTTTCAATTTTGCCTCATAGTTCATTTTTTGTTTTGCTCGAGTTGGCAAATATAAATACTCAAGAGCAGTTTTATACCTTTCTATTTTTATTAAATAGTTTATTATTTCATGAGTATACACAAAAGAAAACTTCATCTTTATCACCATCTTTATTATATCAAAATAAGGAACAAAAATCAATCATTTTTGTTCCTTATTTGTTCCTTATTTGTTGTATTTTTATTCTTTATCACTTGAGCCAAAACCACCGCTTCTTGACTCATTAACTGGATTATCATCAGCAGTTATACCATATTTTACAAAGATTCCTTGCGCAACCCTCTCTCTAGCTTCAATCATAACTTCTTTAGTTCCATAATTAATAAAAGGAATCATAATATGACCTTCATTATCTTCATTGTTATAATAATCAGCATCTATTACACCAACATTATTACTCATAGTTAAGCTTTTCTTGATTGCTAAACTACTTCTTGGAAAAACAAGTAATACTTCATCTTTTGGCATTTCTACTTTTAAGCCAGTTTTAACTAATTTAACCTCATTAGGTTTAATTGTAACATTCTCTATACTAGAAAAATCATAACCTGCAGAATAAGTAGTTTGTCTTCTTGGTAAAATAGGATTTAAATGTTTAAACTCTTCAATAATATAAAACTTTCTCATAAATAATTCTCCTCAATATATCTAAGTATTTCATTTTCTCTTTTTAAAGAAGTGATAAACTCATCTTCTTTTAATAAGCCTTTTTTTATTCGTTCTTTTATTTGTTTATTATTTTCTTTAATCGCATCACTAGGACTAATCCATCTACTTTCCATTCCATAGCTAATCTCATCACTACGTTTATTAGTTTTACCTTCTTCATAATCTTTAATTAAGTAATAATGATGTTTTTTAAGTTCATAATTACCATTTTTAAAATAGTATTCAAAAATAACTCCTATCTCTTCAAAAGTAATATTATAAATTCCTATTTCTTCTTTTAACTCACGAATTAAGGTTTCTTCTAAGGTTTCTTCTTTCGTAGTTCTTCCACCTGGGGTTATATAATCTTTAAAGTAACTAGAATAAGTTAGTAACACTAAGTTATCTTTAATTATTATTCCCCTTGAAGAAGTTATTATTTTAGTGGGATTAACATTGTCTTTATTTTTATAAATTATCTTCATTTTTACTCGCTCTTGGATGATGTTTATTATAAGTTTTTTTAATTGTTTCTTTAGATAAGTGGGTATAAACTTGGGTTGTTTTTAAATGCTCATGACCTAATAACTCTTGAACAACTCTTAAATCAGCACCATTATTAAGCAAGCTTGTCGCAAATGAATGTCTTAACATATGGGGGCTTACTTTAATATATTCTCCCGCATCTTTAAAAAGTTTATTTAAAATTACTCTTAAGCCTCTTGTGGTAAGAGGTGTGCCTTTATAATTAATTAGTAATATATCAGTGTGACTTCCATCACCTTTCATTAATAACCCTGGCCTTATATATGTAATATAATGACTAATTGATTCTTTTAATTCTTCATGTAAAATAACGATTCTTTCTTTTTTACCTTTCCCCTTAACAGTTATTATACTTCTACCAAGATCAATTTGTTTAATTGATAAATTGCATAATTCACTAGCCCTAAGGCCAAGTGAATATAACATATCAAAAATTAAATAATTTCTGTATCCTAATAATGTTGTTGTATCAATTGAATCATAAATTAATTTAATTTCTTTTTCATGAATTATA
>JAAZKC010000052.1 GCA_012800005.1 Acholeplasmataceae bacterium
AGAAGTAGGAAGTAGGGGCTTGAACACGCCTAAGCGGACATATTTGTTTAATTAAGCAATTATGAAAGCACGCTTTAAAGAAGTTAGTTTTAAGCTAACTATGTGAAACTTGTTTCACTTTTGTTCTTAATCTTTTAATATACATAACACACCGCCTTTTTTGAAATGTAATTTCATTTTAGTCGAAAAAAAAGAAAGTCAATATGTTTTAGATTAAAAAATATGATTTATATAGATGTTATTATAGAAACTGAAAAGAAAAGTTTTTTGAAGTAAAATAAAAGGTGTTTTTTTCAAGAATATGTAAAAATTGGTTTAAGGTGTTGACAAATAAAATGGCATTTGTTATAATAAAAAGGCTGTTGAAAATATAGCAATTAATTAAAATTATTTTGGCATAGATAAGCCAAAAATTATTTAAAAAGAAAAAATGAAACGCTTGGTCATGTGGCTGGGCAAGAAAGGAGAAAAACGAATGCCAACAATTTCACAACTTGTAAGAAGTGGTAGACAATCAAAAACGACAAAATCAAAGTCACCTTATCTTGGTGTGGGTTATAACTCTTTAAAGAAAAAAGAAACAAGACAAGTAAGTCCACAAAAACGTGGCGTGTGTGTGAGAGTTGCAACTATGACACCTAGAAAACCTAACTCAGCTTTACGTAAGTATGCGCGTGTTAGATTATCTAATGGTGTTGAAGTTAACGCTTATATTCCAGGCGTTGGACACTCACTACAAGAACACAGTGTTGTTTTGATTCGCGGTGGTCGTGTTAAAGACTTACCTGGGGTTAGATACCACATTATTAGAGGTACGCTAGATACATCTGGTGTAGCTAATAGAAAACAAGCACGTTCTAAATACGGTGCTAAACGTCCTAAAGAAGTAAAAAAATAAACTAGATAAGAAAAATATCTGAAAGGAGGATATGTATGCCAAGAAAAGGACACGTCCCTAAACGTGATGTATTACCAGATCCAATTTATAATTCAAAATTAGTAACAAAACTTATTAACACAATTATGTTAGATGGTAAAAAAGGAACTGCACAATCAATATTGTATGGGGCTTTTGAAAGAATAGAAAAACAAACTGGTCGTGATGCGATGGAAGTTTTTAATGAAGCTTTAAATAACATTATGCCAGTATTAGAAGTAAAAAGTAGACGTATTGGCGGACAAAACTATCAAGTACCAATTGAAGTTAGACCTGAAAGAAAACAAACACTTGGTTTAAGATGGTTAGTACAATATTCACGCTTACGTCATGAAAAAACAATGGAAGAGCGTCTCGCAAAAGAAATTATGGATGCATCTAATGGACTAGGTGCTTCTGTGAAGAAACGTGAAGATGTTCATAGAATGGCAGAGGCAAACAAAGCATTTGCTCATTACAGGTGGTAATATGCCAAGAGAATATCCATTAGAAAGAGTAAGAAATATAGGTGTTATGGCTCATATAGATGCGGGTAAAACCACAACAACAGAGCGTATCTTATTTCATACTAATAAGATCCACCGTCTTGGTGAAACACACGATGGTGCTTCACAAATGGACTGGATGGAACAAGAACAAGAAAGAGGTATTACAATTACTAGTGCCGCAACGACAGCTTACTGGAAAGATCATAGATTAAATATTATTGATACTCCAGGGCACGTTGATTTTACTGTAGAAGTATCAAGATCTTTAAGAGTTTTAGATGGTGCAATTACAGTATTAGATGCTCAAGCTGGTGTTGAGCCACAAACAGAAACTGTTTGGCGTCAAGCAACTGATTATAAGGTGCCAAGAATTATCTTTATTAATAAAATGGATAAAGTTGGTGCTGACTTTGCGTTTTCAATAAAATCAATTCACACAAGATTAGGTGTTAAAGCCTATCCAGTTCAGTGGCCAATTGGTGCTGAGGCGGATTTTAATGGAATTATTGATTTAATTGAAATGAAAGCTTATTTATATGATGGTGAGCCTGAAGAAATCGCTAAAGAAATAGAAATACCAGAAAACCTAAAAGCATTAACGGAAGAAAAACGTATTGAACTTATTGAGGCAATCGCTGATTTTGATGAAGAATTAATGATTACTTACTTAGAAGGCGAAGAAGTTACTACAGACTTAATTAAACGCGCTATTAGAACGGGTACATTAGCAGTTGAGTTTTTCCCAGTATTTTGTGGGACAGCGTTTAAAAATAAAGGTGTTAAATTTATTTTAGATGCGATTATTGATTACTTACCAGCACCTTCTGATGTTCAATCAATAACAGGGTTTGATAAAAATGATAAATTAGTTACTTTTGAAGCTAAGGATAACGAAAGGTTTATCGCTTTAGCATTTAAAGTAATGACTGATCCATTTGTGGGAAGATTAACATTCTTTAGAGTTTATGCGGGTACTGCAGAAAGTGGTTCTTATGTAACAAACACCTCAAAAGGTAAACGTGAACGTTTAGGAAGACTACTTTTAATGCACGCAAACCATAGAGAAGAAATCAAAAAAGTTTATGCTGGTGATATTGCGGCAGTAATTGGTCTTAAAGATACAACTACTGGGGATACACTTGCATCTCAAAATTCAAGTGTCGTTTTAGAATCAATGAAGTTTCCTGAACCAGTTATTAGTGTTGCGATTGAGCCAAAGACTAAAAATGACCAAGATAAAATGTCTACAGCTTTAGTCAAATTAGCGGAAGAAGATCCAACGTTTAAAACATATATTGATAAAGAAACTGGACAAACAATTATTTCAGGTATGGGTGAATTACACTTAGATATTATTGTTGATAGAATGAAACGTGAGTTTAAAGTAGAAGCGAATGTTGGTGAACCACAAGTATCTTATAGAGAGACTATTACTCAAGCAGGTGAACTAGAAGGTAAGTTTGTAAGACAATCTGGTGGTAGAGGACAGTACGGTCATGTAAATATTCGTTTTGAACCAAATCCAAACAAAGGTTTTGAGTTTGTTGATGCGATTGTTGGAGGCGTTATTCCAAGAGAATATATTCCAGCAGTAGAGAAAGGTTTAGAAGAAGCATTAGAAAACGGAATTATTGCAGGTTATCCAATAATGGACATTAAAGCGACTTTATATGATGGTAGTTATCATGAGGTTGACTCTAGTGAGATGGCCTTTAAAATTGCGGCAAGTATGGCTTTACGTGGCGCTAAAGATAAATGTGCTCCAACTTTACTAGAACCAATTATGAAAGTTGAAGTTGTTAGTCCAGATGAATATGTAGGAAACGTTATTGGTGATATTACATCAAGACGTGGACGCTTAGAATCTCAAGAAATGAGAAGCGGTAATGCAATAGCTATTCAAGCATTTGTTCCACTATCTGAAATGTTTGGTTATGCGACTGCGTTAAGAAGTAATACTCAAGGAAGAGCAACATTTGTAATGCAGTTTCATAGTTATGAACCAGCACCTAAATCGATTACAGAAGAGATAATCAAAGAAAGGCAGTCGTAAAGACTTGCAAAAATTAGTTATATAAGTTAAAATTAATAGAGTCATTTATTAAATTAAAAAATAAAATAAAGGAGAATTGAAAATGGCAAAACAAAAATTTGAAAGAACAAAACCACACGTTAACATTGGAACTATTGGCCACGTTGACCATGGTAAAACAACTCTAACTGCTGCGATAACTATCGTTTTGTCTAAACAAGGTTTAGCAGAAGTTAAAGATTATGCGGCAATTGACAAAGCCCCAGAAGAAAAAGAAAGAGGTATTACAATTAATACATCTCACGTTGAATATGAAACACAAGCACGTCACTATGCACACGTTGACTGTCCAGGACACGCAGACTATGTTAAAAACATGATTACTGGTGCTGCACAAATGGACGGAGGAATTTTAGTTGTTTCAGCTGCAGATGGTCCAATGCCTCAAACTAGAGAACACATCTTACTTGCAAGACAAGTTGGTGTACCTAAGTTAGTTGTATTCTTAAATAAAGCAGACTTAGTTGACGACGAAGAATTAGTTGACTTAGTTGAAATGGAAGTTAGAGAATTATTATCAGAATATGATTTCCCTGGTGATGATATTCCAGTAATTAGAGGTTCAGCATTAAAAGCTATCGAAGGTGATGAAACTCACATGCAAGCAGTTTTAGATTTAATGCAAGCTGTTGATGATTACATTGATACCCCAGTTCGTGAAACAGATAAGCCTTTCTTAATGCCAGTTGAGGATGTATTTACTATTACAGGTAGAGGTACAGTTGCAACAGGTAGAATTGAAAGAGGAACTATTAAAGTAAACGAACCAGTTGAAATTGTTGGAATTAGACCTACAAGATCAAGTGTTGTTACAGGTGTTGAAATGTTTAGAAAATTACTTTCTCAAGGTGAAGCTGGAGACAACATTGGTGCATTACTACGTGGTGTATCAAGAGATGAAGTTGAACGTGGACAAGTTTTAGCTAAACCTGGTTCAGTTAAACCACACACAACTTTCCAAGCTCAAGTTTACGTATTAAGTAAAGAAGAAGGTGGAAGACACACTGCATTCTTCTCAAACTACAGACCACAATTCTATTTCCGTACAACTGACGTTACAGGCGTTATTACATTACCAGAAGGAACAGAAATGGTTATGCCTGGCGATAACACAGTAATGAACGTAGAATTAATTCACCCAATCGCTATTGAAGAAGGAACTAAGTTTTCAATTCGTGAAGGTGGAAGAACTGTTGGTGCGGGTTCAGTAGTTAAAATTATTGAATAATTAAACCAATTAAATTAAAAACCATGTCTTAGGATGTGGTTTTTTTGTGCTATAATAGTTTTGTGAAAATATACATAAGAAAAATTGAAAAACTAAATAATTTTCAGATAGATGAAGAAATAAAAAGAATTACAAACTTTAAATCAGAAAAAAGAAGATTACAATCTTTAACTGGTTATTTTTTACTTAAAGATATTTTAAAAGAAAAAGGTTATGATTCTTTTAAAATAATTAGAAATAAAAATGAAAAACCAAAATTAAATATTCCTCTTTACTATAGTATTTCTCATAGTAATGATTATGTAGTTTGTGTAGTAGCTGATGAAGAAGTGGGAATAGATATTGAAAAGTTAACTGATAAATTACTTAAGATAAAAAGTAAAATAGGTGAAGTTAGTGATGACTTAGAAATATTAGTTAGAAACTGGACTTTAAAAGAGGCTTATATTAAATATCTTGGAGATACCAAGATTCCTTTAAAAGAAATTAAAATAATAAGCGAAAATCCTTATATTTTGAAATATAAAGAAAGTGTTTATGCTGAAGTTATTAAATATGAAAATTATATAATTTCAGTATGTATGAAAGAACCTAAAAAGGTGGTGTTAATAAATGATTGATACACATGCGCATATAAATATTTCTCCATTACTAGATAATGTAGAAAAGATTATTAATAACGCAAAGAAAAATGGTGTAAAAAAAATAATTTGTGTAGGCATAAATCATGAAACAAACTTAAAAGCAATTAAGCTTTCAGAAAAGTATAAAGAGGTTTATGCGAGTGTAGGAATTCATCCCTCTGAGGTTAAGGAAGAACCTAATTATTTATCATTACTTTTACATCCCAAAGTGGTTGCGGTAGGAGAAATAGGTATAGATTTATATTGGAGAAAAGACAACTTAGATAGGCAAATAGATGTTTTTAGAAAACAGTTGAAAATCGCGGAAGAGTCGGGTTTACCAGTTATAATTCACTCTAGAAATTCTAGTAATGTTATTTATGAAATAGTTAAAGATTATAACGTTAAAGGTGTAATGCATTGTTATAGTGAACATAGTGATTTAGTAGATAAGTATTTAGATTTAGGTTTTTATATAGGAGTAGGAGGAATTGTTACATTTAAGAATGCTAATTTGGTTTTAGAAATAGTTAAAAAAACTCCACTAGAAAGATTATTAATTGAAACAGATTCACCATATTTATCACCAGTACCATTTAGAGGAAAGACAAATGAACCTAAAAATGTTTTATATGTTTTAGAAAAGTTATCTGAGTTAAAGAATGTTTCCAGTGTAGTTTTAAATAAAATTACCACAGAAAATGCATATAATTTATTTCCTAAACTAAATAATACAATTTAATATAAATCATATTTCGAAAATATGATAAAATAGATAATAGGAGTTTGATAAAGATGTTTTTTAGAAGTTTACTATTAAAGATTGAAACAGGACAAGTTTTATCTGAAAAACAAGAAAAGTCATTAGCGGTTAAATTAATGTTAGCCCCATCAGTATTAAGAACATTGGTATATGTTTTTTTAGTTTTAGTTTTTGGAGTATTTATTTTATTAGCCATATTAGGTGGATATAAAGAATTAAACGAAGTGGTAAGTCTCATTATTGCAGTGTTGGCTTTATTATTATTTGGATATTTAGTGTTTATTCCTAAAAGACTAAGAATAAAAAAATATTTAGATGCGGTTGATAAATTTTATGAAACAGCGTTTAATGGACTTGATAACTTTGATCTTTATTATTTAGGTCAACATAGAAATTTATCAGTAAAAAAATTATCAAGTGGGAAGATTTATTTACTAACAGATGGGCATAATTTCTTATTTATTGATGATATGTTTAAAGATACTAAACATCCGATGCCTAGGTACTTATCTAATGGAAGTCCTATTTATTTACGTGTTATAGATGAAAAGAAAGATAAAAATAATAGAGTTTTAATTACTTTAGATGAAATTGAACATTTCTATATTACAGATTCTAACATTCCTTTTAAAAAACCAGTTTTAAATAAGAAATATCAAAACTATTTTACTTACTTTTTTGACCAAAATCTTTATATGACTGATACATGTTTTGTAATTTTAACACTTCATAATAAACAAGTCTTTAGACTATCTTATGATGCTTATCAAGTGTTTTTAAATGAAATGCCATTAAAAGAAAGAAAATGAAATCATTAAGTGTTTTAAATAAACTAAAAGAAAAACATTTTAAAATAGCTTTTGCCGAATCAATGACTGGAGGAGCTTTAGTAAGTGAACTCATTAAAAATCCAAGCGCTAGTAGTGTTTTAGAACTTGGGATGGTTACTTATTCTAATAGAATTAAAGAAAGCTTTTTAGATGTTCCTAAAGAAGTAATTGAAAAGTATGGGGTTGTCTCAAAAGAGGTTTCAATAATAATGGCAAAAAACATGAAAGCCAAGGCACATTCTCATATTTCAGTTAGTGTTACTGGAAATGCAGGACCTACTTCAAGTTTAAATAGTAATGTTGGAGAGGTTTGGGTATCTATTTGTATATTAGAAAAAGTGATGAGTTATTACTTTAAATTTGAAAATTTAGAAAGAAAAGAAATAATTAATAAAACAGTAAATAAAGTATATGAAATTTTAGATAAATTGTTATAATTTTTAAAATAAAAAATATTTGTATATCGGTAATTGTTGTGATATAATAATCAAGCATGGTTTTTAAACCATCCTTGTCATATTTTAGATATGACCTAATTGACCAAAAGGAGGGATATTATGAAAAAGTATGAAATTATGTACATTATTAAACCTGATTTAGAGAGCGATGTAATAAAGGCTCAAATCGAAAGATTAACTAACATTTTTGGAAATTATGTTTCTACAGTGTTAGAACACAAAGAAATGGGGTTAAAAGATTTAGCATATGAAATTGAGCACTACAAAAAAGGTTATTATGTATGGCAGTTAGTTGAAGCTAGCACAGATGCGATTTTTGAATTTAATCGTGTTATTAGAATTACAGAAGATGTGATTCGCTTTATCGTAGTAAAAGAAGGCGAATAAAAGGAGGACTTTATGAATAAAGTATTCTTAGTAGGAAGGATTACAAGAGATCCAGAACTTAGATACACAACATCAAATGTTGCTGTTGTGTCATTTTCAGTAGCAATAAATCGCCCTTATCAAAATGCTCAAGGTGAATACGATGCAGACTTCATTAACTGTGTAGCATGGAGAGCACAAGCTGAAAATTTAGCGCGTTTCGTTAGAAAAGGGCAACAAATTGGGATTGATGGACGCTTACAAACAAGAAGTTATGAAACTCAAATGGGAGAAACGAGGTATGTTACTGAAGTTGTTTGTGATAATATTCAATTTTTAGAACCTAAAGGAACTAGCGAAACTGTAGAGCGTTCTTTTGAAGAGGAAGATCCATTATTAGAAAGTTCAATGGACGTTGCTTCAGAAGATGACTTACCATTTTAGAAAGGATAAAAATTATGCAACAAAGAAGATTTCAAAGACGTAGAAAAGTTTGTTATTTTACACAAAACAAAGTAACTCATATTGATTTTAAAGATGTAGAATTATTAAAAAAATTTATTTCAGATAGAGGTAAAATCTTACCTAGAAGAGTTACAGGAACTAGCGCAAAATGGCAACGCCAACTTGCAGTAGCAATTAAACGCGCGAGACATATGGCATTGTTACCATACGTAAAAGAATAAAAAATGAAGGTGGTTGGAGGCTCCAACCACTTTTTTAAAACAAAAAAAGATGTCCACAGTGGAGAAGATGTGGGAAAAATATATTTAAAGTGTAGTATAATATCATTAAACGATGAAATTTATAAAAAACTTACCTAATCTATTTTAATGATAAAATAGAATAATGTTATAATTATAAAAAGCAGGTGAATAAATGAAAAGATATATTTTACTAGGAATATCATTGATAGGATTAATAGTTACTATTGTTTATGGTTTTTTAAACAATTATTTTAGTAACATTGGCGATATAGTCTATTATATTGTTTTAATTGCGGTCAGTGTTTTTACTATTATGATATTAAGTATTATTGTAAACCACCAAAGAGCTAAAAAAATTAAATCATTAGAAACAAGATTAACTGCTTGGAGCAGTCTATCTTATCATGTTAATAAAATTGGTGATCAAGCGTTTAATGAACTTCCAATTGGAATTTTATTATATGATAAAAGCAGTTTAATAGTTAAATGGAACAACAAATTTGCAGAAGAAATATTTAATAATTCAAAACTAGAAAACTTAAGATTAAGAGATTTAAATGGAGCCTTGCTTGAATTATTAGAAGAAGAGTCATCAGGAGTAGCTACACTAGCTTTAGGTGACAAAAAATATGATGTTATTCATAATACGCAAAACCAAGTTTTTTATTTCTTTGATGAAACTGAAAGAGAAGATATTAAAGAAAGATACGAAAGTAAATTAACCGCTTTAGGTGTTATTTATTTAGATAACGTTGAGATTGCCTTACAAAACTTTGATATTTATGAAAAGAATAATATTCGCGGTGAATATTTAGGAATTATTACTGACTGGGTTAGTGAACATAATGGTTTTCTAAGACTTTATACTGAAGATAAAATGATTATTACACTTCATTATGAAGAACTAGTAAAAATGATGGAAGATAAATTTGAAGTTTTAAACAAAATTAGAGAAGTATCAACTAAACATAGAATTAGAGTTACCGCATCAATAGGGATTGCGATGTATGATGTTTCTTTTGAAGAGTTAGGTTCACTTGCTCAAAACGCAATTGAACTTGCGGAAAAGCGTGGTGGAGACCAAGCGGTTGTAAATATTCAAAATGAAAAGATTAAATATTTTGGTGGTAAAACAAATGCTAGTGAAAAATCTTCAAGAGTTCAAGTGAGGGTGCAAACTCAAAATTTTAAAGATTTAGTTGAAAGTTCTAAAAATGTAATTACTGTTGGTCACACACAATCAGATATTGATGCGTTAGGAGCGATGATAGGTGTTTATAGAATGGCTGAAGCAAGCGGTATACCTGCGAAGATGATTTGTGACCCATCAGAAATTGATAAAACGGTTCAAAAGATTATTCCTGAAATGAAAGAAGAATCAAAAGAAGTTTATAATAGCATTATTACTACTAAAGAAGCTTTAAAATTAATTGATGAAGATACATTATTAGTTGTTGTAGATACACAATCACCATTAATTGTGGCCTCACCAGAAGTTTTAGAAAAAGCTTCAAAAGTTGCGATAATTGACCACCATAGACAAAGTGATGAAACATTTGATGCACTATTTTCTTATGTAGAACCGTATGCATCAAGTAGTGTTGAATTAGTTGCAGAAATGATGGAGTTTTATCCAAAAGATGTTGAATTAGAACCAATTGAAGCCTCGGTTATGTATGGAGGTATTTTAGTAGACACTAATGAGTTTTCTTATCGTACTGGGACAAGAACGTTTGGTGCTGCAGGTTACTTAAAAGAACACCAAGCCTCAAGCGCGAAAGTTAAAGAATGGTTAAGACAAGATAAAGAAAGAACATTACTTATTAATGAATTAGTTTCTAGGATTGAAATGGTTGAAGGTGGTTTTGGAATAGTTGTAGATGCTTCTAATATTATTAGAGATAGAGTTTTACTTGCACAAGTATCGGAACGAATTTTAGATATTGATAATGTTAATGCTGGTTTTACTATCGCTAAAGTAGCTGAAGATCAAATTGGAATTAGTGCGAGAAGTTACGATAGAATAAATGTTCAAATAATTATGGAAGAATTAGGTGGAGGAGGACACTTAAATAGTGCCGCAACCCAAATTAAAGATAAAAACATTAGCGAAGTATATGAAATGCTTAAAAATATTTTATTAAGAGAAGCGGATGAAGGAGGAGAACCAATGAAAGTTATTTTATTAGAGGATATTAAATCTAAAGGAAAGAAAGATGATATTATTGATGTTCCTAATGGTTATGGACAATACTTATTATCAAGTAATAGGGCAATATTAGCGACACCAGAAACCATTAAAGATGTTGAAAATAAAAAAGCTCGCCTTATTGAACAAGAACGTCAACACATTTTGTTAATGAAAAAACTCAAAGAAGAAATTGAAACAAAGAGTGTTAATATTTGGATTAATATTGGACAAGACGGAAAAATGTTTGGAAGTGTTACTACTAAATTAATTACTGATGCATTTAGAGAGCAAAATGGTATTGAACTTGATAGAAAAAAAGTTGAATTAACTAGTGAAATTAACTCAATTGGAATATATACCGCAACAGTTACATTATCAAAAGATATTAAGGCGCAATTTGAAATAAACGTGCTTGAAAAATAAGGAGTAAATATGACAAAACGTGTGATGCCTCACAATTTAGAGGCGGAACAATCGCTACTTGGGGCTATTTTTTTAGATCCAACAATCTTGCCTCAAATAGCGGATAAAGTTACAATTGAAGATTTTTATGAAACTAAACATCAAAGTATTTACAGAGCGCTTTTACAACTTTTAGAAAAAAATGAGAAAGTTGATTACACAACAGTTTCAAAAGAACTTGCGACATTTCAAATGATGAGCAAGGTTGGGGGAGATTATTTGTCAGAACTAACAGATTTTACACCAACACTAGCGCACGTAGATACGTATGTTGATTATATTTTAGATGCATCCTTAAAAAGGATGATTATTGTTTCAATGAGTGATATTTATGCTAAAGGTTTTGATCCTAGCATTTCTACAATAGACTATATTGATCATGCTGAAGAGGAAGTCTTTAAATTAAGTAGAAGACGCAAAGCAGGTGAGTTATTAAAAATAGGTCCTATCTTAGAAGATGTTAGAAAAAAAGCGGAAATTAAGCGTTCTGAAGATGGAATTACGGGACTTAATACAGGTTTTCCTAGATTAAATTTTTATACTTCTGGTTTTCAACCAGAAGAGTTAATTCTTTTAGCTGCAAGACCTGCGGTAGGAAAGAGTGCTTTTGCGATGAACTTGGCTTTGAATGTTTGTAAAAATAATAAAAACGGAAAAGCAGGAGTTGCATTTTTCTCATTAGAAATGTCAAACGAACAACTAGTTAGTAGAATGTTAAGTTGTGAAAGTATGGTTAGCAATAGAAACATTAGAATTGGAAATTTAACATCAAATGACTGGGGCATGATTGATGCCGCAACAACTAACTTAAATAGATATAATATTTTCTTTGATGACACCTCAACTGTTAAGGTAAATGAAATCAGGGCAAAATGTAGAAGATTAAAACAAGAAGACAAACTTGATTTAGTAATTGTTGACTACTTACAATTAATTCAACCTTCAAGAGAAAGGGCAAATCGTCAAGAAATGATTTCAGAAATTTCAAGAGGATTAAAACTTCTCGCAAGAGAGTTAAAAGTGCCAGTAATAGCGCTTTCCCAATTATCAAGAGATATTGAAAAACGAACTGAAAAAGTACCTGTTTTAGCGGATTTAAGAGAATCAGGTGCAATTGAACAAGATGCAGATATCGTCATGTTCATGTATGCGCTCGAAGGTTTAGAAGATATTATCGAAGTTAGTATTGCTAAAAACCGTCAAGGACAAACAGGTAAGGCACAATTTCAATTTAAAAAAGATTATTCTAAATTCTATCCAGTTTCTGAACGTCAAGAAGATTAAAAAACTCATGCAAAAAACGCATGGGTTTTAATTAATATAATGGAATTGTCTTTATAAATATGTTAAAATTAGCAGGGTATATGGAGTTTTAAAAATATGTTTGAAAGATTATCGTTAATGGAAAAAAGATATGAAGAAATTAATAATTTACTTATGGACCCTAAAATTGTTAGTAACATTAGTGAAATGACTAAATTATTAAAAGAACAAAAAAGCCTTGAAAAGGCTGTTTTGGCATATAGAAAATATATAGAGACAAATGAGCAAATTGAATCTTTAGAGCCATTAATAGATGGTAATGATGAACTTGCGGAAATGGCAATATTAGAAAAACATGAATTAGAAGAAATTTTAGAAAAACTTCATGAAGAATTAAAGATTTTATTACTACCAAAAGATCCAAATGATGAAAGAAACGTTATTGTTGAGATTAAAGGAGCTGCAGGTGGTGATGAAGGAAATATTTTCGCAGGGGATTTATTTAGGA
>JAAZKC010000053.1 GCA_012800005.1 Acholeplasmataceae bacterium
AAAAATAGTGAAAAATATCAGTTAACTTTAGAAGCTATCAATCAAGGAAGACACTTTTATGATACTAGTGATATGAAATATAGAGAAAATAAAATGGTTGAAAACTTTATTAGAGAATTTGATAGCCTTAATGGTGAAAAGATAATGGGTATTTATGGTAGTGCTCATATAAAAAAAGATATTATCGCACTTTTATTTGGAATTGAACCAATGACTTATCAATTAAAAAAACATTATGGCAATATAATTTACGCTAAACAGTTAGATAGATTATAAAGCTTTTACTTTAAAACTAATTAATAATTAGATATAATAAAGTATAGTAATAAAAAAGGAGAAATAGTAATGAAAGAATTTATAGATAGTAATTTTGAAGAAGAAATTAGTGAAGGATTAGTTTTAGTTGACTTTTTTGCGACATGGTGTGGTCCTTGTAAGATGATTAGTCCACAATTAGAAGAATTAGCCAAAGAAAAAAGTGATGTTAAGTTTTTAAAGGTTGATGTTGATAATCATCCTGATTTAAAAGTTTCCTATCAAGTTAAAAGTATTCCAACGCTTGTATTATTTAAAGATGGGATAGAAGTTTCTAGAAGAGTTGGCTTTGCGATGAAACAAGACATCTTAAAATGGATTAGTGCTTATTAAGATAAAACTAGGCTTAGTACTCTATGTATTAAGCTTTTATTTTCGTATAAAGAGTTATTAATTTACTAATAAAATGTTATAATGCAAGTGGTGGTTTTTATGGAAGGCATTT
Source organism: Acholeplasmataceae bacterium (assembly GCA_012800005.1). Taxonomy (GTDB): domain Bacteria; phylum Bacillota_I; class Bacilli_A; order Acholeplasmatales; family UBA5453; genus DUQU01. Next base: position 761 of record JAAZKC010000053.1, read on the forward strand.
ATCTTGTAAATAAGATTGCTGGCATTACAAGCTATGATGTAGTAAGAGAATATAAGAAAAAGACAAACTTAAAAATTGGTCATGCGGGAACGCTTGATCCTTTTGCGGAAGGATTATTAATCTTATTAGTTGGTAGAACAACTAAATTAAGTGATACTTTTATGAATGAAAATAAAGTTTATGAAGGAATCATTAAGTTTGGCTTTTCTACTGATACTTATGATTTAACTGGTAATATAGTAAATAAATTAGATAACTTTAAAATAGAAGAAAAGATTCTTGATAACGCGATTAAATCATTAAGTGGTCATGTTAAACAAACTCCGCCAATCTATTCAAGCATTAAAGTAAAGGGGAAAAAGTTATATAAATACGCTTGGAAAAATGAAGCTGTTGAAATTCCAGAGCGTGATGTTTATATTAACTTTTTAAAATATGAACTTAAAGATGATGAGCTTTATTTTAAAGTAGAAGTTTCTAAGGGAACTTATATAAGAAGTATTAGTAATGATTTAGGTGAGATTATTGGAGTACCTTGTCATTTAAAATATTTAAAAAGATTAAGTAGTGGTTTATTTAAATTAGGTGAAGAAACTAAGTTTATTTCTTTAATTGATTACGCTAAGAGTTTAAAAAGTATTACTATTAAACCATATTTAGAGCCTTTAGTTTTAAATGGGATTTATTTAGATGAAAGACAAACAAAACTAACTTGTATGTTTAGTGTTTATACTCTAGATAACCGCTTACTAGCGATATATGAACCTTTTAAAGATAAATACAGACCATTAATTATTTTTGGAGAGAATAAATGAAATTAATTATTGATAATTACAAAAACATTAAAAATAGTGAACCATTAACTATCACAATTGGTAATTTTGATGGTATTCACTTAGCGCATCAAGCTTTACTTAAAAAGTTATCTAAATATAAAGATACTAAAAGTGGTTTAGTAACTTTTAATCCGCATCCTTCAAAACTTTTTAAAGTTCCTAACTATCAAAAATTAATAAGTTTAGATGATAAGATTAAAATAATTAGTAACTTTAACATAGATTACATGTTTATAGTAGAGTTTGATGAGGAGTTTTCTAAGTTAAGTGTTAATGAATTTATTAATTTTTTAAAAAATCTTAATGTTAAAAGAGTTATTATTGG
>JAAZKC010000054.1 GCA_012800005.1 Acholeplasmataceae bacterium
CCACCTCCAACTTTATTATACACCATTGTAAGCGATTTCAAAGAATAACTTAATATTAAGATATTTCAATAACAATTAATTTACAAAATTTATTTTTAAAGATAATAAAAGTATTTTTTATCCCTTATTATTGGTTTTTTTATTGCTTTTTAAAAAATTAAATTATAATATTTACTATCTCACAAATAACTAAAAAAGTTCTAGAATCAATAAAATTAATAATTTCCAGAACTTTTTAGTTTAAACTATTCTTGTTTTATAAAGAAAATAATATTTAACAATGCCGCTTTAGTATATAAATTTATGCATCAGGGTGATCATACACAAGAGTAATAACATCACCAAAATTAATTATCATATAATCTAAATCTTGTGAAGTAAGATAATTTTGTACATCTTGTTTAGTTAATGTTTCACCAAGTTGGAAATCAATACTAACATCTTCTGTTGTATAAAGTTTGAAATAATTTATTAAAATAGCTAATTCATCCAAATCAACAATATAATAATCATATACATTAGACTCGTATGTAAAAGTGTGTTCAGTATAATAGTTGTACTCTCCAAGAGCTACTACATCTATAAAATTTTGTGACTCGTGTGTTAATGTTAAATAATCATCATTAACAAGGAAAAATTGATAAGATGGTGCATTCGCAAACATAACTTTGGTTGCTCCCCAAGTCGTATCAATTATGTACCATGCTCCATTGATAAAAACTTTATTCCATGCATGTGATGTCCCCAATACGTGTATTGTTTGAATTCCTTCTATATTGGCTAGAATAACAAATGCCTTTGCATAGCCACCACAAACTGCCTTTTTATCTAATAGTGCCCCTTCTGCATAGTAAGCATTATATCCTCCTGGTGGGTTTAAAATCGTAGCAAGATAATCATAAGCAATATTAGTTGTCATCCATGCATACATGGCTTCTACTTTTTCAAAATCAGTCATTGTATCATCAATAATTTGTCGTAAAATGTCCTTTGCAGCTTCATAAACCAATTCAGCTTGACTACCGGAAACCGGAATAGGACGATAACCATATTGCATAGCATAATATAATTGATCTGATGTAGAAACTGAAATAGTTTTATCAATTGATTCAATGGCAAACCCATCAAAATTATTCGGACGAGAAGAAACAAAATTTTTAGTATTAACAGATGGAAAAAAACCATTCTCTTGATTTAGAGTTATGGACAATTCAAAAACTTTAGAATGAACCCATAGTTCTACATATCTTTCTGCCACTCTACAACTATATGAAACTATGTAATTAAAGTTGCCTCCTTTGTAGATAAAAGAATCATTTACTAACCTTTCTTCTACATCAATTTCATAATTAGGATAATTGACATCAACATAAACTGTAGTCTTATTAATCATGTTTATAATCATATAATTATAAATTGACACCAACTCTTGATAATCATCAGCAATATAAATTGTTTGTCCTAATTCATTTTGATAAGTTCTAGGAACAAATTCAAGGATACTTGAATAAAGTTCATTAATTTGTAATATTCTTTCCCAACGAGCATATAATGTTACATCTGCAGATGGCATTCTAGAAAAATCAAAAGGTTTTTTGAAATTAGAATCCATATACCATACAAGTTCATATCCTATATTTGCATATGGTTCTTCTGGTTTACTTACTGCAATACCATAATTTGAAGTAATAGGTTCAAAACTATAACCTTCAAAATCCGCAAAATTAACCGTATATTCTTTAGTGTGATGTGGTCCCCAAATAACTGTAGCCGAGCCTGACCAGTTATTTGACCACGATTTTGGTTTAGATGCAAAATCTGCATAAATGGTCAAACCGCCTGAAAAAACATGATCACCCATAAATTCAACAGTATTAGGCAAGAAAATGGAATTAAGATTATGAGATCCTTCAAAAGCAAAACTAACGATTATTTCAAGATTACTATTTGGTGAAATTGTAACAGTTTGTAAACTATTCATTTCTGAAAAAGCAGCGTGACCAATCAAGTATACAGTGTCAGGAATAGTGATATGTTCTAAACTGTATGATCTTAAAAAAGCAAACCTACCTATAGTTTCTAGTTTTGTTAAAGCATCAAGATTAATACTTTCAAGTTTTGGTGTTTTTTGAAACACAGCAAGTTTGAGATGACGTATATTACTACCTTCTTCAAACAATACTGAGACCAAGTTATCACAATCACTAAAAGCTGTTTCACCTATGAACGTTATAGAATTAGGAATAACAACTGACACCAATGAATTAGAATATCTGAAAGCATCTCTATCAATTCCAATTACTGGTAATCCCTTATAAGTATTAGGTATTATGACATTTCCTAAATCATTACCTCTTACATTGCTTACCGAATAACTAGATAAATCATCATTTAAACGATATTGTAAATATAATTCTGAACTATTAGCCTTATATTTTCCTTCACTAACATACCATTCGGAAGAAAGTAAATATGGTTGATTTGCATTCCAATTATCATTCCATGATTGTGGAATACTTTCATAGCTTGTAAATATAATAACTGTATCATCGTTTTCAAATACCAAATCTCCCATATATTCTATGGTATTAGGTAAATAAAGCGTTGTTAATGCACCATTATTATAAAATGCCTTATTTCCAATATATTTAATCGATTGTGGCAATATAATTTCTTTCATGTCAAACATATTACTAAAAGCATAATCACCAATATGTGTTAATATTGGAGAAAATTCAAATGTTTTTATTGAATAAGAACCACTAAAAGCATAATCACCAATATATTGTAATTGTGTGTTTTCCTCTAATTTGAAAGCATCTATATAAACGACACTAGAAAAAGCATATGAGCGAATTTTTGTTACTGTATTTGGTAGTGTATATGAGTATCGATACCCAAAATCATTATTATGAATGTATTTCGGAACTCTAACTAATTCAGTAACATCTTTGTTATATAATATACCATCAATTGATTTAAAATATGGATTATCAGGAGATACATTTAACTTTTCAATAATTGACATATACATCATTTCAAAGTTAAACTCTTCAAACGTACTTGGCAATGTTATATGAGATAATTTTGCACTTCCAAATGCCTCAAAACGTATAAATCTAACTCCTTCAGGAACGAAGTAATGTGATTCTTCAACCGCTTTGCCATTAGGGTATAAAACAAGGGTTTCAAAATCTTTTGTATATAAAACTCCATCTAATGCTACGAAATGTGGGTTTCTATCATCAACTAAAATCGTATGAATTTTTTCTGTCTTCCAATTAAGATTTGAGTCAATAATGGTTCTAGATAACTTAAAAATTTCTATTGGTGTTTCAAAAAAGGTAAAATAATGGAGTGATTGCACGAATCCAACTCCTCTATCACCATCATAAAGTTCAGGAGTTGTTATCTCAGTTTTACTTCCTAAATATTTATCAATTCGATAGCCATTTGTGTCCAATGAAAATGAAAACTCTGCTTTTGGTATGTTCCATTTTGCGTATAATTGATAATTTTGATTTACAATTGTATTTATTCCCACCGGCATAGTTAACGAATCATCAAAAAACCAACCGCCAAAATAATCCCATAATACTTCACCAGGATAAGGTGGTCTTAAATAATCCCCATGATTAACACTCATATTTAGTGGTAATCCATTTAAGGCATCTCCAAATAAATCCCAGTTAAGTTCGACAGAATAAGTGTTAATCTCCCAACGTGCAACTAAAACTAAATCTTCTTTAACTTGGGTTTGTGAAGTGAATTTTCCATCATTTACATCACTTCCATAATACCATCCAGTAAATGTATAACCTTCCTTAGTAGGTTTTGGTAACGTAACTGTAGAACCGTATGGCACAACCATTTTTGGTACATAACTACCTCCATTAGGATTGAAAGATAACTGTATATAATTAACTTCATAAACGGCATTAACCACAGTATTTTGTGTGATGTTAGAAAAGTTTTTGTCCCACATATTAAAAGTATATCCAGGAATAGTCAAAGGAGTTGGTGCAACCGCAAATCCTCCATAAATTACATTTTGAACATCAAATACCATACCATTAGGACCCTTAAAAGTAACTGTATACACTTTATAAATGGTTCCTAGATTAACAATCGTGCCATCAGTATAATATATAATTAACTCTCCATAAGAAGATATTTCTGTTTTTATTATTCCATTTCCTGGAAGACCAGTTAAAGATGAAATTTCAATTAAATTAATCCAATATGTATCTCCTACATACTGCCACTTAATAAATCCATCAGCTACTTGGAATGTTACTTCTCTACCATCAACACCATTAGTACCATCCGCACCTGTTAAGGTTGATAATGAAACTAAGTTTGTCCATTCTAAGTCGC
>JAAZKC010000055.1 GCA_012800005.1 Acholeplasmataceae bacterium
GATGCTCCAACAATAACCGCATGTTTACCCTTAATAGGAATCTTGTAGTAATCTAGTAACATCATAATCCCTTTTGGGGTTGCTGGTTGTAGGGATTTTTGACGGCTTGCTAGTTTTCCTGCATTTAATAAAGACAAACCATCAACATCTTTTTCTGGAAAAACTTTATTTAAAACTTTATCTTTATTAATGTGGTCTGGAAGTGGAAGTTGAACAATCATTCCATCAACAGTTTCATCTTTGTTTAATTTATCAATAACTTTAAGTAATTCTTCTTCTTTAATATCTACACTTAGTCTTAAAGTTGTTCCATTAATTCCTACTCTCTTACATGCCTTTTCTTTTGATTTAACATAAGACATTGAAGCCGGGTTTTCACCTACTAAAATAACTACTAAACTAGGAGGACGGTGATATTTTTCTACTAATGATGTAACTTTTAATTTTAATTTTTCTTCAAACTCTTTTGAAACTAACTTGCCATCTAATAACATTCTTACAGTCTCCCTTTAATTTTTCCTTTATCATCAATAAACATCTTCTCAGCATTAGGTACTTCAGGTAACCCTGGCATTGTAATAATTCCTTTAGTTAACACAACCACAAACCCCGCTCCTCTTGAGACTCTTGCATCACTAATAGATAAATCAAACTCATAAATGGACCCTCTTTTTTTAGCCATATTTGAAAAAGATAGCGGAGTCTTTGCAATACAAACCGGAAGATGTGCATATTTTTTATTAAGTAGGTCTAATTTTTCTTTTGCTTCTTTTGAATACTTAACACCATTTGCGCCATAAATTTGTCTTGCAATCTTATCTACCTTAGCATATAAATCATCTTTTAGTTCATATGTATATTTAAAGTTTGTTTTCTTTTCTGCAAGTTCTACTACTTTATTAGCTAAATCAATGGCGCCTTTTGAACCTTCTAAGAAACTATCAACAAATGATACTGGATGATTGTTTTCTTTAGCCCAACTAATTAATAATTCAACTTCTTCTTTATCATCGTTAAAAAAGTGATTAATGGCTATAATATAAGGTATTCCAAATCTTTTAATATTATTCGCGTGGCGAGTAATATTAGATAATCCTTTCCTTAAAGCTTCAATATTACTCTTACCTTCATCTTCAAATCCATGATATCTAAGCGCTCTTAGTGTCGCAACTAACACAATTACATTTGGATGTTTATTTAGCATGCGCATTTTAATATTTAAAAACTTCTCAGCTCCTAAATCAGCACCAAAGCCCGCTTCCGTAACTACATAATCTCCTAATTTTAAAGCCATGTTAGTAGCTAAAACTGAGTTACAACCATGAGCAATATTCGCAAATGGTCCACCATGAACAAATACTGGTGCATGTTCTAATGTTTGAACTAAGTTAGGTTTTAATGCTTCTTTAAGTAAAATAACTAATGAATCAGTTACATTTAAACTTGATGCATAAACCTCATTACCATCTTTATCATAAGCAATTAAAATATCATTAAGTCTTCTTCTTAAATCATCATATCCTGTCGCAAGCGCTAAGATTGCCATAATTTCACTAGCTGCGGTAATAATAAAATTATCTTTTCTATAATCAGTAGTAATATTTCTTAGTGATCTATCATTTAAATCTAGTGTTCTTGGCCAAACTATTCTTGTCTCATCTAAGTTTAATTTATTGCCAAAATGTAAGTGATTATCAATTGCCGCACTTAAAAAATTATGTGCGGTAGAAACTGCGTGTAAGTCACCTGTAAAATGTAAGTTAATTTTTTCTCTTGGATTAATTTGAGCGCGTCCCCCTCCAGTTGCGCCACCTTTCATTCCCAAAACTGGTCCAAGTGATGGTTCTCTTAATGCAGAAACAACCTTTTTACCGATTGCTTGTAAGCCATCTGTTAAACCAATTGAGATGGTTGTTTTACCTTCGCCTGATGGTGTCGGTGTAATTGCGGTTACTAAAATAAGTTTACCATCCTTCTTATCTTTTAATCTTTCTAGTAAAGATAATTCTATTTTCGCAATATCATTACCATAAAGATTAATTTCACTATCTTTAATACCTAATGCATTAGAAATATCCTTAATAGGTTTACTAGTTGCCTGTTGAGTAATTTCTAAGTCTGTCTTCATTAAATTTTTCCTCCCTAAAATATATTATACTATTTGCTTATAGTATAACATGTTTTTATATTATAATTTTTAACATTCGTAAATTATATATACTATTACACCTAAAAATTTTGTTTTAATTTTGACATCGATAATTTTGTATTGTTTGTTTTCAGCCATCCATTTATTTGCATCATTTATTTGTCCATATAATGTCCAGCCAGAAAAAATCATTATTTGTGTTGTCATAGTCTCTCCTTCTTTTTCTTCAATTCTTAAAATGAAAAACCTCCAAAAAAGTATCTCTACCTATTTGGAGGTTTGTTTCTTAATAATTTTGTTTTCTTATACGGCCATCTCTTTTATGAATAACTATTCTTGTGTCATTACTTTCTGCAAATTTTTTTGCAGCTTCAATGGCTTCTTTTTGAGTTCTATAATGTTTAATCGTTTTTTTAGAACCAGATCTTCTTACTTTCCAAGAACCGAAATGTGGTGATGATTCATCTTTTACTTGACTGATATGATAAACAAAGTTTTTCTTATCTTCTTTAGAAACATCAACTATATCATCATCTTCATCAGATTCTTCAACACCTTTTAATGTTTCTTCATCTAATTCTTCTTCTGGTTCTTTATTTTTTTTTTGGAGCCTTCTTTTTAGGCTCTTCTTTCTTTTCTTCTTTAGGTTCTACTTTTTTTTCTTTAACAGGTTCTTCTTTAACTTCTTCTACAACTTCTTCCTTTTTAGGGGCAGCTTTTTTAACTTCTTTTTTAGCTTCGCCTTCAGGTGGAAGGTTTTGATCGTAAACTAATCTAAATTCACTTTCAGGATCAAAGAAGTGTGATTTATTCATATCAAGTGCTAATTCAACTATATCACCAATATGAATGTCCGCTCTCGCATTAACGCTAGCACATACTGAATAACCGTTAATGTTTGTGTAAATATTTGTCTCAGCGCCTAATAATTCCGCTACGTCAACTTCAACTTTTACAATGCTTTCTGGATATGTTTCAAATACGATTGGATCATCGTGAATATCTTCTGGTCTAATTCCCATAGTGATAGGTTTACCAAAGAATCTGTTTTGTCTAATAATTGCTAACTTTCCTTCTGGAACCTTAATTTTATATTTTCCAGAAACAAAATAACCATCATTATTAACAACACCCTCAACAAAGTTCATTGGAGGAGTACCAATAAATCCACCTACGAAAATATTAATTGGATTATCATAAATTTCTTTAGGAGCCCCTACTTGTTGAACGTATCCATCTTTCATAACTACGATTCTTGAAGCCATTGTCATCGCTTCAATTTGGTCATGAGTAACATAGATAGTTGTGGTGTTTAATCTATTGTGTAATTTAATTAACTCACCACGCATTTGAACTCTTAATTTCGCGTCTAAGTTTGATAAATGTTCGTCCATTAAGAAAACTTTAGCATTTCTTACGATTGCGCGTCCAAGTGCTACTCTTTGACGTTGCCCCCCTGATAAAGCCTTAGGTTTTCTATCAAGATAAGGCATTAATCCTAAAATTGCTGCAGCTTCTTTAACCTTTTCATCAATCTCAGCTTTAGGCATTTTTCTAATCTTTAATCCAAATGCCATATTGTCATATACTGTCATATGCGGATATAACGCATATGATTGGAAAACCATCGCGATATTTCTATCTTTAGGTGCGACATCATTTACTCTTAAATCATCAATATATAAATCACCTGATGTAATTTCTTCTAATCCCGCTACCATTCTAAGTGTAGTTGATTTCCCACATCCTGAAGGTCCTACTAATACTACAAACTCTCTATCTGCGATATCTAGGTTAAAATCGAAAACAGCTTGTACACCATTAGGATAAATTTTGTTTAAATCTTTTAATTTAAGTGTTGCCATCAAATCACTCCTTTATTATTTTATTTTTATTGCTTGTCAACACATAAAGTATATTAAATAATTCATAAAAAAAACATGTGCAAAATGCACATATTTTACTATTTAATATCTACAAACAACATTCCAAAAAGAGTTGTAGTATTAGGACCATTATCATATTCAAGATTGTTTTTTGTGGCTGTATTTAACACATCAATTCCTATTATTGATAAGGGAAAAATAACTTTATCAGAATATCTACAAGGACTATTAGGATATGTACAAACTCCACAAATATTACATCCACCAATCCCAAAAAGTAAATCATCTTTCGAAGTTAGTTTTTTTAATCCTTTTAACAATTCTTTAAAATCTTTTGTTTCTTTTTCATAATTAGATGACTCTTTTAATTCATATATTTTTTTAAAGATTATTACTTTTTTAGAATTTTTAATTCTGTCTAATTTAAAATGACTTCTTACCTCGGGTGAACAAATCCAAGCCTTCTTATAAAAACCACAAATATTTTTTTCGCAATATTTTATTAATGATTCATCAAAAATAATATTTTCGATGGAGGAAATTTGATATTTAAAATTATGCTTATTAAGATAGTAAAATATTTTTTCCATATTATCTTTATATTTGTGGTTTTTAAAGATTGCTTTATTCATATTGTGCTCTATACAAAGAATAAGGTTTACTTATTACATTTAAATAAATCTCATCAAAGTAAATTCCTTCTCCTTCACTACCAATTAAACTTACTTCTAACCTTTTAGTTCCTGGTTTTATTTTAAATGTGATAGTTTTTTCATAGTATTCCCCTAATACAAATTCAGGATCATCTTTACTAAACTCTATAACAAATGAATCAATCAAGGCCGTTTCTAATGGCCTTAATTCAACCAAGACATAACCTTTATCATTAAGATTATTTAATTTAGCTCGTACTGTTAATGTTAATTCAAATGTTTCATCCATACCACTAATAAATTGATAGGCAATATCATTTTTAGGAACATGCATAGCCTTTGGACCATTTAAGCCTTCATTTACAAATTTTATTTGACTATTAGGTTCTTTTCTCCATGCCTCTTCTCTTCCATCAAATCTAGGATTAGAAATTAAATTATTTATTGGCATCTTGATTGGTTCTTTTGGATATCTATGAGCGAACTGAGTTCTTCCATCTTCTGTTTCAACATATGGATTATTTAAATATGGTGTATATTTAACCCAATCAACAAACATATAATCAGTCTCAAAATCAGGAGTTCCTGCCCATCCTTCTGGAAACCAATGACCAACCCAAAATCTTCCCGCATGGTTAGGAACATTTAATGTTGATGAATAAACTAATATGTTGTCAATATAATAGTCTATTCTTCTAGGGTTTGTATGCCAATCAAATCTATAAATATGATATTCACCATCATTATGTAAAATATCCATCTTTATTTCTGAGTGGTCTCTAATCACTTCAGTAATCCAGTGAGTTACCCAAAACGTTCTAAAATCATTTCTTACATTTAATTCAATATCAATCTCTTGATTTAATCCTAATACATCATCATAATAAAATGTCCAAATCGCACTTGTCGCGCCAAAACGTGGTAAAATTTTCATTCTTACCTCAAAACGTCCAGGTCCTAAAGCCTTATTAGTAATTATTGCAGCACCTGTTCTTCTTCCATCGTCTGATTCATAACCTTTAAATGGTCCTGCATAATTATCTCCGTTAGCTTGTAATACAAGTGTGCCATCGGCTGTATAATTAACATTTTCAAAAATAACTCCATTATTTGTTACTTGCCATTTTCTATGGGCAATCTCCCAAATATCAGGATTAATCCCATTAGTAAAGTCATCAAAGAAAATGTTATCTAAATCTAAGTTTTCATCTGGATCAAAAACCTCTTCACCATTTCCTCCATTATCAGGTTTTTTATTACAAGAAGGAATAAATAACATTAATAATGCTAATAATAAAATTGCCGCCTTTTTCATAGAACCCTCCCCTTTACTTTCCGTTTTTACGGTTATTTATTAATTCTTTAAACGCCTCTTTAATCGCGACACTTAATGCTCCACACGTAATTGCTTCATCTCCACGTGTAGTGAAATTTAAGTTAATTTCATTTCTTTCTCTACCTAAATTATTTTTAATTTCATCTAAATAATCTTCACCAAATAATCTTCCTTCTCCACTTATTAACACATTTGAAATATCAAAAGTGTTATATAAGTTAGAAATAACTACACCAATTATTTTCGCAGACTCCAACACAAGACGTCTAACTAAATAATCATTTTCGTGAAAAGCTTTTATAATGTTTTTAGTTTTACTAACATCTAAAACACTAGTTTCTTCTCCAGTAGATTTATAATATTTAATTTTATTTTTTAAAGCGTTAATTGAACATGCCGTATCTAAATAAGTAACATTTCCCATCTTGTCAAATGTCTTAATCAAGCCAAATTCCCCAGCATACCCGTGTTCACCTTCAACAATACTTCCCTTATTATAAACAGCACCACCAATACCAGCATCAATGTGAATTAGTAAAATATCTTTTAGTTCTTTTAAAGAAGCATTTTTTTCTATTTCTCCTAATAACATCAAATTAATATCATTTTTTAAAAACGCTGGAACTTTAAAAAGTTCTTCATAATATTCTTTTAAATTTAACCCTTCTAACTTACTAAACTTAGGCGATTGTTTAAAGGTTTGACTTTCTCTTTCAATCTTACCCGCTGCCGCAATTCCAATATAAAGAAGCTTTCTTTTTTCATTAGTATATTTTTTAATAAAAGATTCAATCACTTTATTAATTTCTAATAAATCTTTTTTGCTAATAAAATCCATGCCTTCAACTTTAACTTCATCTAAAATTTCATGTTTTAAATTAGCAATAGTAACACTAACATGATGTCCCGCAAAATTAATCGCTAAAACAAGGCCCGCATCTTTATTTATTTCATAAAGAACCTTCTTTCTTCCAACTTGATTTGGCCCTTTTTCTTCAGAAAGAATAACTAAATTGTTTAAAAGCATTTCATCAACTATTTTCCCAAGAGCCGTTTTACTTAACTGCATTTTTAAAGCTAAGTCACTTCTACTTAGACTTTCTTTTTGAAGATGTTCAATAATAATTTCTAAATTTTTATCTCTTGCGGAAGTTTGATTTTTTCCAAATGTCATATTAATCACCTATTTACTATCGCTTTTATCTTTCTAATTAAATCATCTAATCTTTGAATACTTAATTCAAAATCACTTTCTTTATTTCTTATAAACCACACTTCTTCAAATAACTCTCTCGCATTAATTAAATGGTTTAACACTTCTAAAAACTTCTCTTTATCGTGGTTTCGTAAATCAGTTAATAATACACCTAATTTACTAGCCCCTAAAAAGATTTCTAACATATATTTTATTTCTTTATCAACAACCAGAGGGATGTTGTTATGGTCAAGTTTGTTATATTCTAAAAACAGTTCTTTAAAAAATGCTACATATTCTTTATATATCTCTAAAGATAAATACTCTTTATCTTTTAAAATAAATGTTGGATCACTATAATTTACTCCTAAATTAATATGATCAGTTTGTTGAATATATAAAAGTTTAAATAACTTCGTTGCATTATCTGTTTTTTTCTTTTCAATTAATGAATATTTTCCTAATTTCATCAAGAAGGAAGCTAATCCTTCTACATTAAAAAATTTATTCATATAATCTAAAATTAAATCATCTTCTGTATCACTATTCCAAGCATATGAAGCACCATATGCATAAGGAATATAAGATGAAATTAATGTTTGCCAAGAACCACCATCGCCCCAATCAGTAAGTAGGTATCCTTTTGCGTTATATTTACTTCCCATATATGAAGCTCTTTTAATATTAGGAATCATATTTTGATGAATTCCCGCAATACTATTCCACATACTTGTTCCTGGACATACATAAAACTTTATTTCATTATCTTGATACATTTTTAATGTTTCATCATGAAAATC
>JAAZKC010000056.1 GCA_012800005.1 Acholeplasmataceae bacterium
AGGAGGTTATAAAATGTCAAAGATTAATTTAAAGAAACTAAAAGTTTTGTTACTTATTGTTGTTTGTTTTATCAGTGTTTTGGTTGTTTTTTTGGGTAAAAATTCAAATGCTGTAGAGACAAATAATCGCGCTCCTTTAGAACTTTATTATAGTTCGAAAGGAGAATTTAAGAAAACAAATAACATGAAAGTTTTCTTAAGTAAAGCAAGAAAAGACCTTCCAATAGAAGTTGTGTTAAATTTATCTTTTCAGTTTGAAGAAAGTGATGAATCAAGAAAAAAATTTAATCATTCTTCAACTAAGGAAGAAGTAGATAGTTATATATAAGAGAAAAGAGAAAAAACTAGACAATATTTTATAATTGTAAATAATGAATTCCTTAACAAAACACCGTTTACTTCAAACAGTTTAGATTACAAAACTACCATTAGTGAGTTTTCTCCACATATAATTCTTACTTTTCGCAATTTAGAAACCTTTAAAAGATTTAGTGATGAAATAATATCTCTTAGAAGTCTTAAACGACTTAATAGAATTATTGTTGCAGAAAAAATGAATTATTATAACGCCTTATCTATTGTTGAAAATTATTCTCTTGCACCTGGATACCCCATAAAAAAGGTAAGGGAGGATGTTTTAATAATTGATGATAATCATGCTGAGGTAAGTGTGAATTATAGAGGAAATTCAGTTATTTATTATTGGTTTCGTCAAGTGTTGATTTAACTGTAAAAGTTATTTTAAATTATTGGGTTTAATTTAAACGGGGTCAGGATATATTTCCTGACCTTTAATTTGTATTATTTTTAGAAATTAATATATGTTAAGTGAAAAATGATTTTTAAGATTTAAACAAAGTTAATTATTAAAAGCTAAATATATTGTTAATATAAAGGTAAAACTATAAAAAAAACATATTATTTTAGTGAATATTATAAAAAATATACAAAAAAATTGACTGTTTAAAATGTGAATTTTATGATAATTTGTAATTTTTCTTAAAGTAAAGGTAAAATATAAGTGGAGGTAATAATTATGAATTTAAAAGAACTTTATTTAAAACGTGAATCATGTAGAAATTTTAGTGGTAAAAAGATTAAAAAAGAAGTAATCTTAGAAATTTTAGATGAAGCGAGACTAGCTCCTTCCGCAAGAAATAGTCAACCTTGGCATTTTTGGTTAGTTGAAAATGAAGAACTTTTTAAAAAAATGACAGGTGATTTAAGAGAATTTACTAGAAAAGCTGGGGCAATGGTAGTTATTACTACTGAAGATAGAGTTTTTGTTCCTCAACCTAGAAGATATGATTTTTATAGTTTTGATGTTGGTGGGATAACTTCACATATTATCTTATCTGCAGAAAATCGAGGAATTAAAACTTGTTTAATTGGCTCATTTGATACTGATTTTGTGAAAAAAACTATTCCAGAGTTAAAAAATGAAAAGATTCATATCATTGTGTTATTTGGTAAATCAGATGATAAACCAAGAGAAAAAGATAGATTTTCATTAGAGGATAAACTTACAATTTTATAATTTTTAAGTTTTCTCTTTACAAAAATGAAAATACCTATTAAAATACATTAAACCGTATATGTTTGGTGTTGATGGTCCAAACGTTTCTACGCTACGCCTAAGATAGCACTACGGCACTTAAACTGTGCCTTTTGTGCGCAGTTTTTTATTATAAAAGGAGGGGATTATAATGCAAAAAACTTACACATTTGACGATTTATTATTAGTTCCAAAGTATAGTGAAGTTACACCTGATGTGGTAAATGTATCTTCTAAACTAACTAAAAAGATTAATCTAAACTTGCCGATTATTAGTGCGGCAATGGACACAGTTACTGAATATCAAATGGCTATTTCTATGGCTAGAAGTGGTGGAATTGGAATAATTCATAAAAATATGACTATTGAAGAACAAGCTCACCAAGTTGATTTAGTGAAGAAAAATCAATCAGGAATGATCCTAGATCCAATTACCTTAAAACCTACCGCTACCACAAGAGAAGCGGAAGATATTTTAAGAACGTATAAAATAAGTGGCCTTCCTGTTGTCGATGAAGAAAATAAGTTATTAGGGATTGTGACTAATAGAGATTTAAAGTATTTAAAAGAAACAGATGTCTTAGTTTCTAAAATTATGACTAAAGATAACCTTATTACCGCAAAATTAGGCACAACCCTAGATGAAGCTAAAGATATTTTATGGAAACATAGAATTGAAAAACTACCAATTGTTGATGAAGAAAATCATTTATTAGGTTTGATTACTTCAAAAGATATTGATAATGTTATTGAATATCCTAATGCTAATAAAGATGAACATGGACGCTTAAGAGTTGGAGCGGCAATTGGAATTAGAGATTATAAAAGAGCTCATGCGCTATATAAGATGGGCGTTGATGTTATTTGTATAGATAGTGCTCATGCTCATTCAAAAAATGTTATTGAAACATTAAAACAAGTAAAAAAAGAACTGCCAAATTTAGAGGTGATTGTAGGAAATATTGTCACAAAAGAAGCGGCACTGGATTTAATTAAGGCTGGTGCTGATGGGTTAAAAGTGGGAATTGGACCAGGGTCAATTTGTACCACAAGAGTAGTTAGTGGTGTTGGTATGCCACAAATTTCCGCAATCTTTGAGGTTTGTGAGGTTGCGAAAAAGTATGATATTCCAATTATTGCTGATGGCGGAATTAAATATAGTGGTGATATCGTTAAAGCGCTCGCAGTTGGCGCATCAAGTGTAATGTTAGGTTCCCTCTTAGCGGGAACGGAAGAAGCTCCAGGAGAAATGGTATTATTTGAAGGAAGAAAATATAAAACATATGTAGGTATGGGTTCCCTTGCGGCGATGAAAAGAGGAAGCGGAGATAGATATTTCCAAGGAAATACTAAAAAATATGTACCAGAAGGTATTGAAGGAATGGTATCATATAAGGGGTATGTAAAAGATGTTTTATACCAATTAGAAGGTGGATTAAGAAGTGGAATGGGGTATTTAGGTGCTAAAGATTTAGAAGCGTTAGTTAAAAACGCAACTTTCGTAGAAATTACTTCATCAGGACTTACTGAAAACCATCCACACGATGTTAAAATTACGAAAGAAGCTCCAAACTATCAAACAAAGTAGGGATATAATGATAAACAAATTAAAAGAATTAATTAAAGACGATAAAGTTTTGCTTGCCTTAAGTGGTGGTGTTGATTCAAGTGTTTGTGCATTATTACTTAATAAGGCAATTGGTAAAAACTTAACTTGTGTCTTTGTTGATACGGGATTGCTTAGATTAAATGAAGCGGATGAAGTTATGGATATGTTTAAAAATAAGTTTGATCTAAACGTTATTAAACTAGATGCGAGCGAGTTATTCTTAAATAACTTAAAAGGTGTTATTGATCCTGAAGAAAAACGAAAAATAATTGGTCATACATTTATTGATGCGTTTATGGAAGTATTAACTGATGAGTATAAATATTTTGCTCAAGGAACAATTAAAACAGATGTTACTGAATCACTTCACGCTAAAATAAAAACTCATCATAACCTAGCTTTACCTAAAATGGATTATATTTTATTAGAACCACTTAAAGATTTATATAAACATGAGGTAAGAGAACTAGGTTTATCATTAGGTATATCTAAAGAATTTCTTTATAGAAAGCCATTTCCAGGCCCTGGTCTTGCGGTTAGAATAACTGGAGAAATCACCAAAGAAAAACTAGAAATCGCAAGATTAACAGACCATATTTTAAAAGAAGAACTAATTAAAAATAATTTAGAAAAAGATATCTTTCAATATTTCACCGTAGTGACAAATACCAAATCAACCGCAATTAAAGAAAACACTCGTTTTTATGGATATGTGGTTTCTATAAGGGCAGTTTTAAGCAAGGATGCTAAAACTGCGAGTATCGCAGAAATTCCTTATCCTGTATTAAAAGAAATTACTAACAAACTATTAGATGTAAAAGGAGTTAGTAGAGTAGTTTATGATATTACTGATAAACCCAAAGGAACTATTGAGTGGGAATAGATTATGAAAAAAGTAAAGATTACAGTAAAGAAAATAGTAGTTCATCAAGATTTAATAGATAAATATGAAAATAAACTAGAAAATGCTTGTAACCTAGTAGAAGGCCAAGTCTTTATCGCAAACGGTCATAAAAAACCAGAAAAAATGTGTGACAGTGCTTGGGAGTCAATGTCGCCATTTGTGATGACATTAGCCTATGGTGGTGAGGATATCTATAGTGGTTGGATGAAAAACAAAAAATCCGCAATGGTTTCTTGTAATGATGGTTTTCGTCCTGTTAGTTTTCTTTTAGAAACTTTAGATGAAGATGCTGATTAACTAAAGAAAGAAAAACATTTCTTTTTAATATAAATAATTTTTCCATCCTCTGTTTTTAAAACGGAGGATTTTTTATTTACTAGGAAATCCTATTTACATTACTAATAATGTTTATACTATTACTATAATGTATATGACTATTTTTGTCCTTTTATTGCGCTTTTTCTTGTTTTTGGATAAATATTTAAATAAACTATTCTTTAAAACACCTTTTTTTAACCCTTTTTTTCAAAAATAAAACGCCATTTATGGCTTTGTTTAGCCGTAATATTATGGTATAATGTTAATGATGAAAGAACTTTGTAGATTTTATAAGACAAAACTTTACAAATAATGTAAAAAAGAGTATACTATAATTGTAATAAATGTTTAAGGAGGTGTTTAAAATGTTTGTTGAGCGACTAAAAACAAATTTTGGAGTAAATGAACCTATTTTTACAAATGAAATATTAAAAACATTTGATGAGTACTCTCGTGCTTATGTTTTTAGGCTTATAGATGAGGCAAAGAATGATAATAGTCTTGTCAATTTTGATACAGGTGTTTATTTTTTACCTATGAAAACAACTTTTGGAAATTCAACAATTCTTGCTGAAGATGTTGTTTATAAAAAATATATAAGCTATAAAGATGAAGTATATGGTTTGTATAGTGGCTTGTTTTTACAAAATATGTTTAATGTTACAACTCAAATGCCAAATACGATTGAAATTATAAGTAATAATGAATCATCTAGAAAAAGAAAAACAACAATTGGTGGTAGAACAATTATTTTGAGAAAATCCAGGGTAAAAATAAACAAAAAAAATGTATATGCGTATACAATATTACAATTGTTTTCTGAAATAAGTGATATTAAAGACATTAACGATGAAGTTAGAAAAACAGTAAAAAAATATATGATTGAAAATAGGGTCACTGAAAAAGATTTAATATTACTGGCTAAATATTTTCCCTCTCAAACATTAAAAAAAATAATTTATGGTGGTATTTTATATGAAATTACATAAAGATAAGATTTATTTAACAGATTTGTATCATTTATGAGTGATTTTTATAAGATTGATTCTGATTTAAATAAAAATGAAAATATTACCGTATTATTATCAAAAACAGTTGCTTACGAAGAAGCTATAAAAGCGATAGAAATAATTATTGAAAGTGGTGTTTTTGAATAAATATAGTGTGAAAAAATGTAAATATTAATAAAGTGCTTTTATTTAATAGAATTTTCTATTAAAATTAATAAAGGTGTTTTTATGATAATAGGTATTGGTGGAGTTAATATTGACTTCAAATATGAACTTGAAACAAATAAATTAAATTCATCTAATCAGGCAACTTTTACTCAAAGTTATGGTGGAGTAATGAGAAATGTATTAGAAAACTTAGGAAGACTAAATGTGAATGTTAGTTTAGTTTCTTTTGTGGGGAAAGACATCTTAGGAGATGCGGTGTTAGAATACTCAAAGGAATATATGGATATTTCACTAGTAAAAAGAGTAGAAGAACCAACTGGTACTTATGCGGCATTTAGTTATGATGATGATTTATTAATTGGTGCTTCAAGCATAAGTTTAAAATTTAGTGCTGAATATTTAAAGAAAATAGAAACACATCTTATTAAAGCGGAAATGTTAGTTTTTGATTCTAATTTAGATAAAGAAAGTATTTCTTATTTAATTAGCTTAGGAAACAAGTATAATATTAAGACAGTTTTAATTGGTGTTTCTGATCCAAAAATGAAAAACGTTCCCGAAGATTTAAATGGATTATATTTGGCAATTCATAATTTAGGTGAAGTTAGAACTTATTTTAAATCAAAGTTAGATGGACTTTCATTAAATAAAATGATGAAAGAAAAAGGTGTTAAAAACTCAATTATTACAAATGGTAAAAAAAATGTATTTTATAATAAATACGAAATTAAAGTTAAAGAAAATCCTAATTTTATTGACCCAACTGGATTAGGTGACTCATTTAGTGCTGGTGTTATTTATGGTGATACAAAAGGGTATAGTTTAGAATATGCATGTGTTATTGGGATGACCAATAGTTATTATACAGGTGAAACAAAATTAACTGTAAGAGATAATCTAACAGAAGAAAAATTATTAAAAGAGGTGGAGTTATATTATGATTAAATATTCAGAAGAAGTTTTAAACGCATTAAAAGAAAACAAGCCAATTGTCGCATTAGAATCGACAATTATTACTCATGGTCTGCCACATCCAACAAATCTTGAAATGGCAGTAAAGATTGAAGACATTATTAGAAATGAAGGGGCAATACCCGCAACAATCGCCATTATTGATGGTGTGATTCATGTAGGATTAACTAATGAAGAATTAATTAAATTATCTGAAAGTGATGCCTTAAAGGCTTCAAGAGCGGATATTAGTTATTTAGTTTCTAATAAAAAGAATGCTTCAACAACAGTTGCCGCAACAATGTTAATTTGTAAGATGGTGGGAATTAAAGTGTTTGTTACAGGTGGTATTGGTGGAGTTCACTTTGATTTTCAAGATTTATTAGATATTAGTGCTGATTTAGAAGAGTTATCTAAGACAGATGTTTGTGTAGTTTGTGCCGGCCCAAAGGCAATTTTAGATATTCCTAAAACGATTGAATATTTAGAAACTAAAGGAGTTCCTGTTGTTGGCTATCAAACAAAAGAACTACCAGCGTTTTATTCAAGAGAATCTGGAATTAAACTTAATATTAGCTTAGATACTCCTTTAGAAATCGCAAGATTAATTAAAATGCAAGAAAAACTTTCTATTGAAAGCGGTGTTTTAGTAGTGAACCCAATTCCAAAGGAAGCTGAAATTAAAAAATCTGTAATGGATAAATATATTAACCAAGCCTTAAATTTAGCGAAAGAAAAAGGTATTAAAGGTAAACAAGTAACGCCATTTTTACTAGAAACACTTAAAGATTTAACCAAAGGTGCATCTTTAGAAGCAAACTTAGCACTTATTTATAACAATGCCGTTTTAGGTGCCAATATTAGTAAAGAATTAGCTAAAAAAGGTGCGTAAAATGAATGAAGACAAGATTTATAATATTCTATTAAATGAAAGTGAATACGATAAATACGGACTTAAACTATATAATTATTTAAAAATCGTAACTAAATTAAGTTATGAACACTTAAAACAAACAGACCAAGGTATTAATGTAATTATCCAAGATAAATATGCTTGGGCAGTTATTGCGATGAAACTTCATATTTTAAAACCATTAAAACAATTAGTTAATTTAACTGGTAAAACGTGGTATGCTGGTAAAAGAGGACCATTTTACCGCCGTGAATATGAAATCTTTTTAAACGGCAAACAAATGATGGTTGGTGGTAGTTATTCAGTTTTATTAAATGTAATTGATAGATCTGTTTATCGTAAAAGAGAATTACCATTTGAAGAATTAATAATGACTGATAAGCAATTATGTGAAATTGAAACAAGTTTTAAAGAGGAAATTTCTTACACCTTTTTAAAAGAAGGTAAAATCTTAGAAGAACACATTGATGCGTTAGGACATACAAATCATCTTAATTATATGAAGTTTATTTATGAATCACTAGATGATGATTTAATTAAAGAAGTAAACACATATAATACATTAGATTTATTCTTTCAAAAAGAAATGATTAAAGATGATGTGTTCACTGTTAATAAAGGCTATTTAAATAACAATTTAGTTTTTCAAATATATAATAAGACTAATGGTGAAGTCGCATTTACATTAAAATTATCAAATGAGGAAATTAAAGTATGTTAGTAGTAGTTATTGTGTTAAATGATTTATCATATATGGATGACATTTTAGAAGTGTTTGTAAGATTAGGTGTTAGAGGCGCAACAATCGTTGACTCATATGGTATGGCTAAGGCCTTAAGAGAAAGTGAAAGCTTAAACTATTTAATGAAAGGACCTATTGATAGAGCCGTTCCTGAAAAAGCATTAGAATCAAAAACAATATTTTCAGTGATTGAAAAAGCTCAAGCTGAATTTGTGATAAAGACAATTGATAATTTACTTAAAGATTCTAAATCAGAATCTGCGGGATTTATTTTTTCACTTCCTGTCTATAGCATTAATCCAATTAAATAGTAATTATGCAAAATAAAAGCCCCAAAAAACGGGCTTTTTTCAATTATAATTATTTTTCGTAAACAACAACTAAACGACCTTGAACTTTACCAGCTTCTAATTCTTTAATTCCGGCTGGCAAATCATCAAATTTAACTTGATGTAATAAAGGTGTTAACTTTCCAGTACACATAAGGTCATAAATCGCAGCGATATCTTCTTTAGTTCCACCATTTGAGGCGACAATTTTTTTAGAACCAGTAATAAAATCAGTAACATTTACCTTAAATTCTAATTTAGCCATGCCAACTAACACACAAGTTCCACCCCAAGCTAAAGTTTCAATAGCGTCTGTTGTGGTTTGACCATATCCTGCAAAGTCAACGATTAAATTTAAGTTCTTATCTTTTAATTCTTTAATATTTCTAACAACTTTTTTAGCACCTAATTTTTTCGCAAGTTCAATAGCATGGTCATTAACATCGACCGCATAAACATTTTCAAAACCTGCGGCAATTAGTGCTTGAAGACCGAATTGTCCTAAGCCACCAATTCCAATTAAGGCAATATTCATCTCTGGTTTTGCCTTTCCACGAGTGAAAATTGCGTGATAAGAAGTCATTCCTGCATCAGTTGCAGAAGCAGCTTCAGCCATCGTTAACCCTTTAGGCACTTTAACTAAATCAGCGGCTGCAGCCTTCATATGTGTGCCAAATCCACCATCATATCTAAATCCTGGAGCTCCTTTACCAGATGGTCCAGTAGGACATACCGCAACCCTATCACCAACTTTAAATTCGGTAACACCTTTACCAACCTCAATAATAGTTCCCGCACATTCATGTCCCATAATAATTGGAACATTCATTATGCTTAACCAGCCTTCATCATGTAAGACTCCTACATCAGTGTGACAAATTCCACAAGCACCAGTTCTTAAAATAACTTCACCAGGTTTCGCTTTAGGAATTTCCATTTTTACTAACTTTAATGGCTCGTTAGTTTTTGTAAATTGCCATCCTTTTTTCATTTTTATAATGCCTCCTACAAATAAGTATTATAGCACTTTTTTAAAAAAAATAAAACTGGACAAACAATTAAGTTCACCCAGTTTTTATTTATTTAATTGTTAATTAAATTATTCTCTCGCTTTTTTTTGAACGCTTGATAAATTATATTCAATTTTTGCAAAGCGTTTTAAGAAGTGAGGACTTGCCTCAATAGAGTCATAAACTTCATTGACTAATTTACCAGGATCAGTAATCGCAACCTCAGGAATCATCATTCCAACTTTCTTAATTTCGCCTTTCGCAAGCATCTTAGCACCTACTGCCATAGGATAACCTGTGATTGGTCCCATAGGAGTAGTAAAGCCACTTTTATACATACAAGGTTTTCCATCTTTAAAGCCGTGTGCTTCAATAACAGGACCACTAACAACTTCTTGAGGACCTCTATGGCTAGGATGGAAACCACCTTTATAATTAGGGTTTAATTGAGTAGATTCAGATAATTTTAATAAAACGTTACGAGGGTTAACCTTAACACCATCAACTTCAATAGGAGCAGTGTTTAAAAAACCATGCTCATTAAAGATTGTGATAAGTTTCATTACTGGTGTAGGGAAAATCGTACACTTAATTTTGATATTTTTAATATTTGGTAAGCCTTGTGGTAGGGTAAATACCTCTGGATGTCCTAAATCATAAACTTCAGTAGTTCCAGCACCTGGGAAAACTTCTTCAGGGAATGTATACATTTCCACTCTTGATAATCCTTCAACTTCACTAAGTTTACCATCTTCAAAGATTGTAACTTTACCATTAAAGTTTTCATACATGTGATCCCAAACAGCAGTTCCACCTTCAACAAGTTCATCCATAATCATATAAAAGTTTGCATCAGTAACTTCATCCATTAAAGTAGCCGCATACATAACTTCTAATGGGATAATTCCAGGAGAACCACCAAGACCAATAATAATTGTTTGACCATTTTCGATTGCTTTTTTCTTGTTTTCTTCTGTCATAACATCATCCATAGCAGAGATGTCATCACAAATGTCAACATAATATTTACACTTAGACTCTAAAAAAGCATCGATAGTAGGTTCTAACAACTTATAAAAAGGTCCAGCACCATTCATAACTACATCAGCTTCATCCATTAAAGATCTTGTAAGTTCTTTATCAGTAACATCAATAAATTCAGCTCTGTAATTCTTTTTACCGATTGATTTTACAACCTTTTTTGCTCCCTCTAAGTTATAATCCGCAATTATAACCTCACTAAAATAATCGTCCATAACGATTTTTTCTAAAGCAGCGCGCGTCATATTACCAGCGCCACCAATTGCAAGTAATTTCATACGTCATCTCCTTTCATATTTTTTGTATGATTTTACACCGGTAACATTATAACATAAATCAAAAAGTTATTAAGATTATTCGATAAAAAACTTAAATAAACCACAATTGATTTAAAAGTTTTTGACAATATAATTTTTTTAAAATTAAACTATAAGTTTATTTACATAACTAAAACAACTCCTTATAATAAGAAGTGTAAAGACACAACCAGCAAATTTCTAGTTTTCTTAAAAGTCTTAGAACTTTACTAACTATATTGTGTCTTGTCGGGAAAAGATGCTTGCAGCAAAAGATAGGGGAAATCCATCTTAAGAATAGCTCTGAACCTAAAAGGTTCTTTAGTGATTTTCAATCTGTTAGCTCAACAGAATAAATAAAAGAGTAAAAAGGCATCTTGTTAAGCGGGCCTTTGGGCCCGCACCCATTTTAAATGAGGAGGTATTTTATGAACTACATTGACGCACTTAAAAAAGAAAATTTATTAAAAACCACAACAGAAAAAGGTGATATTGCCTTTAAGTCATCTGGCTCATATTGTTTGGATTTTTATTCATTAATAGGGGGAATGAGATATAATTATATTGGGATAAATAATTTATTTTTAAGAAGTTATTTCGAAGATAAATTATTAACAATAAAAATTATGCTTTACTTAAGAGATATCTTAAAAGGACTTGGAGAGAGAAATTCATTTCGCATGACCTTTAATATGCTTGCGAATTTAAACCCTAAACTTGCGAAACAATTAATACCTTTAATCCCTAAATATGGAAGGTATGATGATCTTTTTGCGGGAATAAATACACCAATAGAAGAAGATATCTTAAAATTTATTGAAGTAGAACTTAATAAAGATTTAGAAGCTTATGAAAAAAAAGAAAAAAGATCTTTATTAAGTAAGTGGTTACCTTCAATTAACACAAGCAATAAAGAAGCAAGAACTATCGCAAGGAAAATTGCTAACTATTTAGGGATTACTTATAAAGAATATCGGCAAATGTTATCAAAATTAAGAAAAAACACTATTGTTGAGAATTATTTAAGAAAAAAAGATTACACCTTTAAATATGAAAATGTACCATCACAAGCAATGTTAAAATACAACAAAGCGTTTATAAGAAATGACCAAGAAAGATTTATCAATTATTTAAATGAAGTTTCAACTGGCACTAAAACTATAAATACTAAGACAGCACAAGTTGTTGAGGTTGCATGTTTAGCTCCAAAGATGCTTTTTGATATGGAGTTAACGTCTTATTTCAAAGATGTTTACTGGCAAGAAATACCTAAACCAGAAATCAACAAAAAGGCAATAGTTGTTAGAGATGGTAGTGGCTCAATGTACTGGGGAAGAGGGCCTTATCAGCCAATTGATATTGCGACAAGTCTAGCGATTTATTTTGCAGAAGTGTTACCAGAACCGTTTAAAAATCATTTTATTACCTTCAGTGAAACACCACAATTAATTGAGATTCCAGAAGGAACACTTGATGAAAAAATAGAATATATAAAAACCTTTATTGAAGCAGCAAATACAAATATTTCTAAAGTCTATGAATTATTATTAAATGTTGCGAAAAGTAAAAAAGTAGCGCAAGAAAATATGGTTGAACAAGTAATAATAATTAGTGATATGCAATTTGATCATTGTGTAGAGGGTGAAAGCACCTTTGAAACATATAAAAAGAAGTTTGAAAATTTAGGCTTAAAAATGCCAGAATTGGTATTTTGGAATGTAGCCGCACGAGATATTCAAACTCCTGTTACTAAAAATGAATTGGGTGTAAAATTAGTTAGTGGAAGCAGTCAAAAAATTATAGAACTTGTCACAAACACAGAAATAAAAGAATTAACACCATATGATTTTATGTTAGAAGTACTAAAAAGATATGAAGAGGTAGATTCGTTTATAGAATAGATTGGAGGTCTATATGCACTATAAATACCCGCAAATAGATTTAAAGAAAACAGGGGAAAACATTAAGAGATTGAGAAAATTGAAAAATTTAAGCGTGAGTGACCTTCAATCGTACTTTGGGTTTGAATCTCCACAAGCGATTTATAAATGGCAGTGGGGAGAAAGTTTACCAACAGTAGATAATTTAGTTGTATTGGCAATGTTATTTGAGGTAAAAATTGAAGATATTTTAGTAATTACAAACATCTAAGCACCCTTTGGGGTGTTTTTGTTTTCTAATTCTTAAAAATCATGTAAAATCCTTTAAGATAGCCCTTTCATAGGCTTGATTATGCCTATAACTTATGTTAAAATAAGTTGTCAAATCTCCGAATCTACAAATATGTGAGTGGGGGAACCGAGTTTTTGGGGTGAATTATAAAATTATAAGAGGAATCTTAATGTCCTTAACCCGTCAGCTAACCTCATAGGAGTCTATTAAGAACTTAATATTTTTTTGTAGATGAGGAGGAAAAACATGGAATTAATTTACAAAGTTGCGGTAGTTCTAATTGTAGGATTTATCGGCGGAAGAATAGCTCGAAAATTAAAATTGCCTGATGTATCAGGTTATTTGATTTTAGGCTTAATCTTAGGGCCATCAATGGGACTAATTTTTACTAATTATGGTGGTTTTATTACTACTGAAGATCAAACCACACTTAAATTTATTAGTGAGCTCGCGCTCGCCTTTATCGCTTTTTCAATTGGAAGTGAATTTAACTTTAACAATATGAAAAAGTATGGAAAAGACATCAATACAATTACAGTTATGGAAGTTATTGGAGCGGTTGTAACGGTGTTTTTGGTATTATTTTTTATACCTAAACCAGAACCAATCATGGTAGGTGGATACAATCCCTTTAGTAAAGGAAATATCGCTTTTGGACTAATTTTAGCATCAATGAGTGCAGCAACAGCACCAGCGGCAACCTTAATGGTTATGAGACAGTATAGAGCATATGGACCTGTAACAAAAACAGTCTTACCTGTAACAGCATTAGATGACATTTATGGAATTGTAGTCTTTGGATTTGCGATTTCGATTGCGCAAATGTTAGTTAATCCATCAGATATGCATATCGCACTAATGATTACAAAACCGTTTATTGAAGTTTTTGGTTCAATTATAATAGGAGTAATACTAGGTTTTATATTAGCCACATTAGCAAACTATATGGATAAATCAAGAGACGATTTACAAATCTTATCGATTGCGACAATTTTATTATCAATTGGAATTATAGTTTTAATTAATAAAACACTAGAGCAATATGCATTTTCATTTTCAACATTATTAGCATGTATTTCTGTTGGAACAATGGTCGCCAATTTCACTAAAAAACCAGTTAACACATTTACAAGTGTTAATGATTTTACTACACCATTTTATGTCTTATTTTTCACGTTAGCGGGTGCATCATTAGATTTAGGTATTTTAGGAACAAGCGCATTAGTTGCGGTTTTAGCGGTCGCTTACATTTTAGCTAGGGGTTCTGGAAAGTATTTCGGTGCGAGAGCTGGTGCTACGATAGTCAAAGCAGATTCCAAAGTTAGGAAATACTTAGGTTTAGCATTACTTCCACAAGGAGGGGTATCACTAGGACTATTAGTAGTAGTGGCATCACAAATGCCTAATTTCCACCCACTAGTTTCAACAATTATTATGTTAAGTATTTTAGTTTATGAAACCACAGGTCCAATTTTCGCTAAAATCGCAATTTCAAAAGCGGGCGAAATTAATGGTCTTGATAAGTTAGAGTTATTATCTAGTATAGAAGGAATAGAAGGAGAATAATTATGCAAATTTTATTTATAGTATTAAATGATTTATCACATCTTCAAGAAATATTAGAAATCTTTATTAGGCTTAAAGTTAGAGGCGCGACCATTTTAGATAGTGAAGGAATGGCCAAAGCTGTTTTAGAAATGGAAGGGTTAAACTTTTTATTAGGTGGCCCATTCCAACAAACACTTCCTAAACAAGTTGATGGTTCAAAAACAATATTTACAGTAATTCCCGAAGAAAAAAAAGTTCCTGAAGTTGTAGAGGCGATTCAAAACGCTCTTACTAATTCTAAAGAAAAGGTAATTGGCTTTATGTTTACTTTACCTGTTTCAGGAATTTACCCTTTGAAATCTAAAAAACAAAATAAATAGTTATTTTAAATTTTTTAAAAGCATTGCGAAAAGGCTTTAAAAGTGCTAAAATTACTATAAAGAGACTAATAAAGTCTTGAATAAAGATTAATAAAGAAGAAAGAGGTAAGTAATATGTATTGTACAAATTGTGGCCAAGAACAACCAGATAATGTGAAATTTTGTACTAATTGTGGAAAAGATTTAACTACTAATGTTGATGTTTTTGCACCATCAACTAGTGAAGAGACAAAAGTTGTACCAACAAAAATAAGCGCTTTAGTTTGCGGAATAATATCTTTATTTATTGCAGGATTTATTTTAGGCATTGTTGCGATAGTGTTATCTCGTAAAGAAGACCAAAAACACCGTACAGCGGCTATGGTATTAGGTATTATTGGACTTGTTGGTTGGGCAATTTTCATGATTATACAGTTTTCAAACGGTATTGGTCAATAAATTTTTTATAAAAGAAAAAGACTTCTAACTAAAATCCAGTTAGAAGTCTTTTATTTTAGGTAGTTGTGGGCAATACTTGATGCGGCACTAGCTGCGATTGCGCCAACAATATCATCTAAAAATGTATTAACACGGCCATCTTTTTTACCTTCATTATCTAAATGACCAATAATTCCTGGTTTAAGTTTATCAACATAACCAAAGTTAGTCATTCCAATAGAACCATACACATTAACGATTGCTAAAGCGACTATTTCATCAACACCAAATAGGCTTAAATCACTTTCAACAATTGTTTGAAGTGGTTCAGATAGTAATTTCTTTTCCGCCAACATATCTAAGTCAATTCCTACTAAAATGGCGTGTTGAACTTCACGTTTTAAAATAACTTTCTTAACATTTTCAACACATATTTCCATTGTTAAATCTTTAACATAGGGTTTTTGCAAGTTATAAGTGATTTCTGCAATATCAGTTATTTCTACACCACGCATCTTAAGTCTATCAATAGATAATTGAAACATTTCTGGATTTTCCATTCTAAAAGTTCTTGAACCTGGCATTTTCCTACCTCCTTTCTTATTTAAAAAAACTAATATCATTATAGCATTTATTTAAGAATAATAAAGAAAACTATTTATTATTTCATAATGTTGTTGTAAAGTACTATTTTGTTTTTGAGTAACTATTTTAAGTATAACTAATAATTTTTTTTTTTAGAATTTAATAAATTCCTATTTGCAACAAAGTTAAAAAATATTGACAACACTTGAGTTGAACAAAGAAAGGGAATTCTTTTTTCCTTCATTGTATGGTAGAATGGTTTTGATAGAGTTTAACTATATAATATCAAATATCTAATTAAAAAATGAAATAGGACAGTGGTAATATCCTCTTTTAAATATTCAAAGCTGAAAAAAGTGATTAAAATCCATAACACCTAAATTCATTTTATAATAAGCAGTCAATTTTTAAAAGAAAGGAATGTATACTCGAAAATATAGACTGCCTATTACATAATAGAGTATACAAGCGAAAAATATGAATGTAGTTCTTAGAAAAATTAGAAACTTATTAGTGATAATAGTTTCTTTTTTTGTTCTTGCTGGATGTGACTCACTCACATCAAATGCGAAAATCACTTCAATTGAAGTAGATACAACTTCATTAGAAGAAAGTTATGATCTTGATAATTTTGATTTATCAAGCATTAAAATTAAAGTTTTTTATACTGATGGGGAGTATAAACTTATACCACTAACAAAAGAAATGTTATTAAGTGAACAACAGTCATTACTTGAGAGTGTTGGTGAACATGAAATAACTATCAATTTTAAGGGTAAACAAACTAGCGTCATTTTAAATTTAACATATGGTGAATTAAAACAACGCTTAATGAGAATATATGAACTTGCGGCAACTCAAGGGGGATTTATTGGTACTTATGAAGAATGGTTAGAAAGTATCAAAGGCCCTGCTGGAGATGATGGTAGAGAAGTAACATTCCAAGTAGCTGATGGATTTATTAAGTGGCAGTATGTAGGCGATACATCTTGGACAAACTTAGTAGAACTAACAAGTTTAGTAGGACCAGCTGGAAAAGATGGTACTAATGGAACTGATGGAAGAGAAGTCACATTTAGAGTTTCAAATAACTATATTGAGTGGCAATATCAAGGCGACTTAGAATGGA
>JAAZKC010000057.1 GCA_012800005.1 Acholeplasmataceae bacterium
CATCACACTTAAGATAACCATTTTTCTTACATCTAATTTCATATTATCTCATCCACATTTTTAAGTCCATCAAATGTGATTGTTACTAAGTTTGGAAGACAAACTATTGGCGCACCTTTAGATTCACCTTGAGTTGAACAAATATTATATGGACTTGTTTCTTCTAACACTTTTATTGTTTTATTTTTACTATTATATTCAATCATTACGTAATCTACATTACCTAAAATAACATAGTAATTTTCATAAACTAAAACCCCACTACCTTTTTCTAATTTTTCAAATAAAACATTATTAACATAAAGCTTACCTTCTTCTATTTTGGGCATCGCATTCACTTCATAAACTTTTGTATTATAGTTTAATTTACCATCATTTAGGCTGACACTAAAAAGAGGTTTATTATCATAATTTATGGTCGCAACCTCTCCTGGTTTACGGTTAATTATGCTAATTATATAAATAACTACAACCACCGTAACTACTATTCCAACTAATAATGCATCTCTAATAAACTGTTTTTTGTCCATTTATTCCTTTGCTTTCTTTAATAATAATGCGTAATAAATTAGGGTCTTAATTTCATTAATTCAAATTCTTCCTCGCTAAAATTATGACTAACACCGTTTGCTTTATAAAAAGAATATTTAAGGCCTTTACTTTCTAAGAAATTAATAGCCTCTTCTTCTGGCATATTAAATATAGCTGTTGAATAAGCATCTAATAATCCCCCATCATCCCCAAGTATAGTAATTGTATGATAATAGTTTTTAGGCATATAATCAAACGGGTTTAAAATATGATGTAATATTTTATCTTCATATTTAACATACTGAATGTAATCACCACTTGTAACCACATGTTTATTTTGAACTTTTAAAATTCCATAAATACCATTTCCATCAAACAAATTATATGGATCGTTTAATCCTGTATTAAAAGGCCTTTTATCTGGATGAATTCCATATGCTAAACTAGACATCCCTGCATTAATATTATATGTTTTAATATTTTTACTTTTGATGTATTTAACCGCTTCTTCAGTCGCATAACCTTTCGCAACCGCACCTAAATCTAATTTAGCCCTTCCCAAAACTTTAACTGTTTTATTTTCGTTATCAAGAATAATATCATCGCTTGTAACCCTAGGAATTTCATTTAAACTTAAAACGACTTCATTATAAATTTCTTCAGAAATTGTCATCCTGTTATATTCTTCAATTACATTTTTCCAAATATCAACAGCCTCTCCAATGAGTGGATTAAAATAGCCATTAGTTTCCTCCATTATTAGTAAGGAAAGACTAATCATATTAAATAAATCATCATTAACCTCTAAAGCATTACCTTTATTTAAGTTAATTTTGTAAACATTATTTAAATGATTATATCGCTCAGTTTCTCTTATAATATTAGAGCCTAAATAGTCGTAGTATTCATATATTTCTTTTATTTTATTATAGTGTTCTTTTGTCCCCTCATCATAAAGTTTAACCGTAATAATCGTTCCCATTGTATTAATTGTTAATGGGGCAAGTGCGTTTTTATTAGGTATTTTACAACTAATTAAAGAAAACATTAAAACTATTATAATTAATATCTTTTTCATAATTAAACCACCTTTAATAATACAATTATAAAGGAAAATAATCTTTTTTACTAATTAAAGCGCACTCTTACTAAGTGCGCCTTATATTATAGTTTAATATTTACTGGAGTGCCATCCGGATTTGGATTGGCTTTTAAATATTCTAAAATTGGATTAAAGTTCGCATCTAATTTTCCTGGCTTACAACGTTTTAAGTTTCCTGCTTCACCAGAAACAATCATTACCGCAAATCCTCTACAACCAGGCGTTCCACAAGCACCACAGTTATAGCCAGGAAGCATTTTTTCTACTTCATCAATTCTAGGATCTTCTTTCACTTCTAAATATTTACTCGCAAGTGCTAAAATTACTCCAAATAATAATCCAATACCACCGATAATTAATGTTGCATATAATATTGTCATTTTGAAATCTCCTTTATGTTTTCCATAGTTTGTCTTAAAGCGCAATTTCTTCTTCTTGCACAAAGTGTACAATTTTGAGCTTCGTTATAAGCTTCAACACAGTCTTCTGGTACTGGTGATTTATTATTAAAGTAAGAAACTACTAAATATAAAACTACCACTACCGCGACTATAATGATGCCAATGATTGGACCCATTATTAAATTAACCCCGCTAATCCCATAAATGCTAAGCTCATTAATGCCGCTACTACTAAAGCGATTGGTAAGCCTTTAAACGCTCTTGGGACATCTTTACTTTCTAATTTAATTCTAATTGCGCTAAATGCGATAATTACTAAACCATAACCTAACGCACTACCTAATGTAACGGTCATCGCAGTTAAAAAGTCTGGAGCAATATTCTTATCTAAAATACTAATCGCAACCCCTAAAACTGCACAGTTTGTAGTAATTAATGGTAAGTATACTCCTAATCCTCTATATAAGGCAGGAATATAACGCTTTAAGATCATTTCAATTAGCTGCACCACGGACGCAATTACTAAAATAAAGGCAATAGTATTAATATGTTCAATATTAAGTGGTACTAAAATGAAGTGATAAATTGGATATGTGATTGCGCTAGAAATTAACATAACTACTAATACCGCAGCACTCATACCCCAAACATTGCTCATTTTATTAGAAACACCAAAGAATGAACAAATGCCTAGAAATTGCATTAAAAGTACGTTATTAATTAACATTGCGGAAATTAGTGCCGCAAATAATATACCTAAATATTCCATTACTTCTTCGCTCCTTTCAAGCGCATACGATATGTTTTATTATTTTCATATGCGGTCATTCCCGCTAAAATTAATCCAATTACTAAAAATGAACCTACTGGTTGAACTAACATCGCAAGAGCGTATTTACTTGGAAATATTTGTAAGGTTGTCTCAAAACCTAATGGTAACAAAGCACCTAAAGTTAATGAACCCTTACCAAATATTTCTCTAACTAAACTTATTAAAACTAAGGCTAAAGTAAATCCTATCGCACTGCCTAAACCATCAAAGAACGAATCAATAACTTTGTTTTTAGAAGCGAATGCTTCCGCTCTTCCTAAAACAATACAGTTTACTGTAATAAGTGGAATAAATATTCCTAAACTTGTTGCCAAAGCTGGCGCGAACGCATCTACAAACATCTTAAGTGCTGTAACTGCGGTTGCGATTATGACAATATATGCTGGAATTCTTACATCATTAGGAATTAAATTTCTTAATGCTGAAATAATCACATTTGTAATAACTAATACTACAATAACCATTATTCCCATTCCAAGCGCACTTTCAAAACTACTTGACACCGCTAAGGCCGGACATAAACCTAATGCCATTTTAAATATAGCGTTTTCTTTAAATATTCCTGTTAAAAGAATATCCTTTTTCTTTAATTTAGCTTCCATTATTCAAACACCGCCTTTAACGCATCAATTAAATCTCTAATAATTGTCCTTGAGACTGTTGCACCAGCGACATCATCAACTGGTGTTTCACTAACTAATACACCTTCTAGTGAATCAAAATATGTATTATGTTTGTCTAAGAAACTTGATGTGTGGTCTGTTTCTAAAACTACAACCTTAACAATTTTATTATCGCTATCAACACCAACTAATAAAGTTATATAATTACTTCCGCTTTCATCATAATCATGAAGTGGTGTAGTGCTAGTTCCATGTAAGGTATAAACATAACCTAATACATTACCATTTACATCTTTAATAACTTCTTTTTTAGTTACCTTTTCTGTAGCGGTAAATGATGCATCTTCTTCGGCTGTTTCTTTATCCGCAAAAATATCTTTATAAGGATCTTTTGGATTTGGTTCTTGACCTGTAGCTAATTTAGTAACTTGATCAAGAACTTCTCTTACAATTGGCATTGATTTCGCACTTGCTCCCGCAACTTCATCAACTAA
>JAAZKC010000058.1 GCA_012800005.1 Acholeplasmataceae bacterium
CACTAATTAGTGTAGGCAAACTGTGAATTAAAGTTATTGTTCCCGCCGACTCTTCTTCCAAACTTAAAATATATTTCTCTTCTCCTATAAAATGTTCACAAAAAATACGAGAACGGTTGTTAGGGATTTTTTCAAAAATAATATTTGAAATATTGATGTCTAAATTATTAAGAATATTGATAACATTATCTTTTATATAAGGACTTGAGTATTGTTTTTCTAACACATTAAGAGTTGATATATTAAAATAAGTTTTATTTATCTCATTTAAATTATTAGTATAAACAATTGACCTAATTTGATATTTAAATCTTGATACAATGTCTAAATAACAAGGATTTTCTCCTAAAAAATTAATATATTGATTTAAAAAGGATACAAACGTTATAGTGTCTGAAATTCGAAAACTTGAAATTTTTAATTCTTTAGATAGTTTTTCAGCAATTATATTTTGACCATTCCTAATAAATAGGTTATTAAATTTATTTTCATTTAATAGTCTATAAGATAAGTTTTCGTAATGAATAATTATTTTAGTAATTTCATTTACTGTTACTTTTTCAAAAGATACATGATAGCCTATTTCATATTTATCATCAATAAAAAAAACTTTAAATGTTATTATTTTGTCTCCTTCTTTAATAAATTTAAATGGCTCGATGTCTTTTAAATTAATATTTCTTTCAATATCATAAGGGTTTGTTAATTTTTTCAATATCAAAAATGCCTTTAACAAATTTGTCTTTCCACCAGCATTTGGTCCATATATTGATGCTACCTTTAATAAGCCATTTTCCGTAATATGGTGTGGGTGTTCTGTAACACTTAAAGTATCAGCTTCCATAGTAAAGGTTACTTCATTTTTAAACGATTTATAATTTTCAATTGTAAACTCTTTTAACATTTTAAATGCCTCCGTGAGATTTTTTCTCACAGATATTATATCATATTTTAAATAATTAATTCAATAGTTTTGTTTCAATTAAAAAAGAAGGATTACCCTTCTTCTTTTATATGCGTATTATATTTTGTCATAATATCTACAAAGGAAACTTCATTAATAAAATCATCAATGATATCTTTAGCTATATTCATAGAAACTAATAATACTTCACGCTCTTTTTTAGAAAATTTAGATAAAACATGGTTGATTCTTTCATCATTATCTGAAATTCCAATTCTTAAACGTTTAAAGGTATCTGTGTTTAAAACATTAATAATGTCTTTAAGACCGTTATGACCACCACTTGATCCTTGATATCTAAGCCTTATTTTCCCCAATTCTAAATTAACATCATCTACTATTACTAAAATATCGTCTACTTCTATTTTAAAATAGTCCATTACTTTTCGTAAACTTCTTCCAGAAAGATTCATATAGGTAGTTGGTTTTAATAAAATAGCTTTTTGTTCATATTTTCCAATATGACCCTCAAACTTAGGTTCATATTTAAAAGTGATGTTTTTATCTTTTCCAAAAACATCTAACGTATCATAACCAACATTATGACGGGTTTGTTCATATTTTTTGCCTGGATTACCTAATCCAACAATAAGTTTCATTATTCAAGTCTATCCTTATAGATGTTTTCAAAAATTTGGCTTATTGGTCTATCATAAATAATATTTATAATTGATTTCCCTAGTAAACTACCAATACCTAAAACTTTTATCTTTTTATATTTATCAATATTTTCATGATAAATGGTGTTAGTTACAACAACCTTCTTAACACAAGATTCTTCTATTCTATCTAAAGCATCTCTTGAAAAAACTCCATGTGTCGCACAAGCATAAACTTCTTTTGCTCCATTTTTAAGTAACGCTTTCGCGCCTTCAATTAAAGTTCCGCCAGTATCAATCATATCATCAATTACGATACAAGTTTTCCCTTTAACATCTCCAATAACATTCATAACTTCTACTTCATTATGTGCAGGCCTTCTTTTATCAATAATCGCGATTGATGATTCAAAAAATCTCGCAAAGCTTCTCGCTCTAGTTGCCCCACCATGATCTGGCGATACAACCACAATATCTTGTTTATTTAATTTATTAAAATAGCTCGCAAGCAGTGGTGCCGCTGGAAAATTATCAATTGGAATATCAAAGAATCCTTGAATTTGAGCTGCGTGTAGGTCAATACTAATTACTCTATTTGCGCCAGCTGTTTCAATTAAATTCGCAACTAATTTTGCGGTAATCGGTTGACGGCTTTTAGCTTTTCTATCTTGGCGAGAATAGCCAAAATAAGGCATGATTAAAGTAATTGATGCCGCACTCGCGCGTTTTAACGCATCTGTCATAATTAATAATTCCATTAAATTTTCATTTACTGGATTAGATGTCGGCTGGACAACAAAAATATGATTCCCCCTTACAGAATCCTCAATATTTAAACCAATTTCTCCATCCGCAAAACGCATCACTGAAATATTTGAAAGAGGTATTTTTGATTCCTTTGAAATTTCTTCTGCAATTTGTTTATTAGCTGATAACGCAAACAATTGGACTTTTTTGCCATCGATTTCTACCATTTTAATCACTCCCTTGTTAACTATATTATAACAATTAAACACTTATATTTCTTTTAAAATTTTAGTAAAGTGTTTTCATTTTATAAATTTATTTAATTTATAATTCATTTACCATTATAATTTTTACATCTTTTTTATTTTTCTTAACTTTTTCAATATCATTTTTACTAGGATTAATTATAAATAAACTTGGTCCTGAACCTGACATATGAACATTTAAACCACTACTTTTAAAAGTTTTATATAGTTTGTTAAAATCACTATTTAATGATAAAGCTGGTTTTAATAAATCATTTTTTGCGTTATTAATAATAAAGTTTATGTCATTATTTTTTAAATGGTCTTCAAAACCAATATATTTATCTTTTTC
The DNA here is from genome assembly GCA_012800005.1 of Acholeplasmataceae bacterium. Lineage (GTDB taxonomy): Bacteria > Bacillota_I > Bacilli_A > Acholeplasmatales > UBA5453 > DUQU01. The sequence continues at coordinate 2,908 of JAAZKC010000058.1, forward strand.
TTTTATTAAACCATAACTATTAAACACATCTTTTGTGAGTAATGATACATTAGGCAAGATTAACAAAAACGATAACCTTTCATCACTTTCATAAAAGTTAATATAGTCTCCTCTACCATAAATAAAGGCTCTTTTGTTATATAAACAAAATAAAGTGTCACTTCCTAATTTATTTGCGAGAATTTCTAATTCTTTAAATGGTCTATTTAACTTAAACAATTTGTTTAATCCTCTTAAAGTAGCACTTATATCAGCACTACTTCCCCCAAGCCCTCCACCAATAGGAATTTGTTTATCCAAGATAACTTTAACACAATCATTTATATTATATGTTTCTTTAAAAAGATTAATCGTTTTTAAAATATTATTATCTTTAATTTCAACATTAGAAATAACCTCATCTTTAGTGCTTAAAATAAAGGTTAATGTGTCATATAAATTAATAGGGACAACAACACTCTCAAGCATATGATAACCAGCTTTTTTCCCAACAATTTCTAATGTAAGATTAATTTTTGCATAAGCTTTTTCAGTCATATTTCCACCCATTCGAAAAAGTTATAAATCTCTCTATACTAACATTTTCCGCTCTTTTCATAATATTAAAATCCGCTTCAATTTCTTTTAAGTTTTCAATAACTTTTTCTTTACTTATTTTATAAGATGAAACCAAATTATTTACTAGTGTTTTTCTTTTTTGGAGGAAAGATGATTTCACAAATTTAATGAATTTTTCTTCATCTTTTATAGTGTTAATATACTTATCATTTCTTATAAATTTTAAGACAACACTATCTACTTTTGGCACAGGATAAAAAGATGTGTTTTTTACATTTGTAACTTTAAAAATATCATATCTATAACCTAATAAAACACTTAATGATCCATATGTTTTTCCCCCAGTAGATAATATTCTATCTCCTACTTCTTTTTGCATCATTAATGTCGCTTCTTTTATTATTTGAGTATCAATAATTAACTTTAAAATAGGTCCTGTAATATAATAAGGAATATTCGCAATTAAAATACATTCACTAATATTATTTTCTTTTAAAAAGTTATTTAAATCAATTTCTAAAATATCTTTATAAATAATTTTTGCGTTAGGTTTATTTAAAATTATTTCATTTAAATGTGGTTTTAATGAAGTATCTATCTCAAAGGCAAAAAACGCTTTTGCGTCAACTAAATGTTTCGTTAAAGCTCCCATTCCTGGACCAATTTCAATAACTACATTATTTTTAATATCGTTTGCGGAAATTATTTTTTTAATTATATTATCATTTTTTAAAAAGTTCTGGCCGAAGCGTTTTTTAGCTTTCATATTCATATATCTCTTTTCTATTTATTCCAAATAAAGATAACTTTTTAAGTAATCCTTTAGCATTTACATAACCAATATTAAAATGGTTTAACATATTTAATCTTTTTTCTTTAGAATTATTACTTCCTATATAGCCATGTTCCAACAAAAACTCTAAATCTATATCTGTATTATTAACTAAAGGTCTAACATTTAATGCTTCCTTTATATCTTCTAGTTTCGCATGTTCAATACCTATTTTATTATCTTTTTTAGCTAAATTTCTTTTAAGGTGTGCATGTTTAACATTTAAAACTTTATTAGAAATTATTTGTCTTATTTTATTTCCTGGATAATCAGGATCTAAAAATAAAATGATTTCATTTTCTTTTGATAAAGTAATGATTTCGTTTAATACATCATCATTTAAAGATGTCCCGTTAGTAATAATAATATAAGCATCTTTATAAACTTCTTTTATTTTTGAAGCATCATGAATTCCTTCAACAACAATCACAGTGTTTTTCATTTTTATCAACAAAAAAGCCTAATTAAAGGCTTATTTTACAATTTTATATTCTTTAACTAATACTGCTTCATCACCAGTTTTTAATCCAAAAGCGGCACCATCGTCTGTATCTACGTGACAATCTAAAACATAATTAGCACCAACACGGCATAATACGTCATCTAAAATACCTCTTTTTTCTGCATCAACATAAATACTTACTACATCACCATCTTTTACACCAAACTCTTTTGCATCTTCTAGTGAAAAATGAATGTGTCTATCGGCGATAATTACACCTTCAGAGATAGTAATTTGTCCTTTTGGACCAACTAAAGTAGCGCTACCCGATCCTTTAATATTTCCACTTGATCTAACTGGGGCAACAAAACGACCTCTAATTGCATCACTTTTTGTAATCTCTACTTGAGTTTCTTTTCTAACTGGACCTAAAATTCTTACACCTTTAAGTTCTCTTCCTTCAGGTGAAATAAGATCTACTCTTTCTTCACATGCATATTGACCTGGTTGTGATAAATCTCTAAATTTAGTTAATTCATAACCTTTACCAAATAAAATTTCTAAATGTTCTTGTGATACGTGTAAGTGTCTTCCACTTACACCAATAGGAATTTTTCTCATATTTTATACCTCTTTTCTCATAATATAGTATACCACAAATGTAATAATTATCTTAAAATTATCTATTTTATTTTTCTTTATTTATACGTGTTATAATGAATTATGAAAAAGGAGTGATTGATTATGACTATTTTTGAAAAGATTATTAAAAGAGAAATTCCTTCATACATTGTTTATGAAGATGATTTAGTGATTGCGTTTTTAGATATTTCCCAAGTAACTAAAGGACACACATTAGTGGTTCCAAAAAAACCATATGTGAATGTTTTTGAACTTGATGATAATACGGCCGCTCATTTATTTAAAGTGGTTGTTAAGGTTAGTAAGGCATTAAAAAAAGCCTTCAATTTAGAGGGCTTAAATATTGTCAATAACAATGGTAAACTCGCTGGTCAAGCAGTTTTCCATTACCACATTCACTTAATTCCAAGATATCCTAATGATGATTTTCTTATGAAGGGTGTTAATCATAATAGTGAATATACTAAAGAAGATTTTTTAAAACTTAAGGAGTTAATCATTAACGCTCAATCCTAAAGAGTACTCCCCCCCTAACGTTTTTTACGGATAATTTATAGCCAAAACGATTCACTGTTTTTTGAACAATACTCATTCCTAAACCAAACTGACCCTTGGTTCCTTTTTCATATGGTTTAAATAAATTAGTAATATACTTTTCTTCAATTGGAGCGCCATCATTATAAAATGATAGTGTTCCATTTTTTAATGTAATAATGATTTTTGTTTTCGCATATCTTGTCGCATTATCTAATATATTAGAAACTACAGTGATGTAGTTTTCTTTTATTCCTTTAAATGTAGAATCATCTAATTTTACTGAAACATTAATATCTTGAAGTAACACTTTATAATCTTTTAATACTTGTCTAACTACTTCTTTCATTTTAATGTCTTCTAATTCTAAATCTGAAGCTATATACTCTAATTTATTATATTCAAGCAGTCTTAATACTTTTTGTTCAAGTTTTTCAGCTTGTTCAGCGATTGTTTTGGCACCTTTTAAGTCAATGATTCCGTCTTCCATTCCCTCTGCATAACTTTTAATAACTGAAATTGGCGTTTTAAAATCATGAGATAAATTTTGAAACATCTCTTGTTTAGTTGCCTCGTTATACATGATTTCTTTTCTCATCTCTTCAACATTATATGCAAGATCACTAATTTCATCAGCACCAGTAATTTCTATTTCTCGTTGGTACCCTTGAGAGCCTAATAAAGAAACATCGTCTGATAATTTTTTTATCCGTTTTGTCATTTCTCTACTCCATAAAGCTAAAATAACATTTCCCGCAACCATAATAACCGCAAACGCCGTAAATGTGCCAATAAACGATAATAACACATCACTTTGCGCACTTGATTTTTTTAAATCTATAATATATTGACTATCTAAAATACTAATAAAATATTGTTTGGTTGTGTTATCAACAACTCTAATTTCTTTAATTCCTAAAAAATATACTTGATCGTTGCTTGCCTTATATTCAAAGTATTCTTGATAAGCCGCTAATGCTAACTCTTTTTGTATTCCTAGATCTGGAGCTATCTTATTAACATTATCTGACGCAAAAAAAGCGCCAGTTGTTTCTGGTTTGTAGTTAATTTCCTGAATATAAGTAACTGCGTACCCTAATAAATCTTTTCCATCTAACTCTCTTGGGTCTTTATAAACAAGATTCATATATGTATCAAGTTCGCTTTTAGCGATTCCTTTATAAACTGCATCATAATTTCTAAACGTAATCAAACCAAAAACAACCGCGCTTAAAACTGTAACGGTTGTATAAAGTAATAATAATTGGGTTGATAGTCTAATTTTTCTCATAGTTTATAAAAGTCTGTATCCAAAACCATAAATTGTTTCTATTTTTAATTTTGGCATCTTATTTCTAAGGCGTCTTAATAAGTCATCAACAACTCTATCACTACCATAATAATCAGGTCCCCAAACATGAGATAAAATTTGTTCCCTAGAAAAAGGCATATTTTTGTTTTCTAAAAAGAATAATAAAAGTTCGAATTCTTTATTAGTTAAATCAATTACTTCTGTATCGCTTTTAATAATTCTTTTTTCAATGTTAATTTCATAACTTTCATACTTAACAATTGTTCCACTAGTCTTTTGAGTTCTTTTTAAAATTGCTTTAACTCTTAAGACAAGTTCTCTTGGCGAATAAGGTTTTGCGATATAATCATCACTACCTAATTCTAACCCTCTAATCTTATCAAGATCGTGATCTCTCGCGCTTGCGAAAATAGTTGCGGCATTTGGTCTATGTTTTTTAATCGCTTCAATAAGATCATATCCATTAATGTCAGTAGGAAGCATAATATCTAAAATCCATAAATCAACCTCGTCAGCAACATGTTTCATTGCCGATTCCCCATCTAAAAAAACAGTTACTTCAAATCCTTCTTTTTCTAAATATTTTTTTACTATTTCCGCTAAATCTTTTTCATCTTCTACTAAATATATTTTCATCATAGTAAAACCTCCTACAAAAAGTGAAAGTGCCAAGAAAAAGTTGGCACTTTCATTATATCATATTAAAAAAGGAGAAATAAGATAAGAATTATATCTTCAACATTATAATACATTATTAATGTCGCTAAATTATCACAAGAATATGTGATTTTTTGTTAATTTAAATCTTATTTCTTTTTATTTTTTATTTACTCTTTTTTAATTATTGTTGTGTGCATATATGGAATTAAAACTTCTGGAATAGTTATTGATCCATCTTCATTTTGATAGTTTTCCATAATTGCAATCATTGTTCTACCAACTGCGATACCGCTTCCATTAAGTGTATGAACATATTCTGTTTTTGCATCTTTTTCTCTTTTAAATCGGATGTTTCCTCTTCTTGCCTGATAATCGCCTGCATTAGAAATTGAAGCAATTTCTCTATATGTTCTTTGTGATGGAATCCATACTTCAATATCATATGTTTTTTGCATCGCAAATCCCATATCCCCTGTAGATAAAACCACTACTCTATATGGAAGTTTTAGAAGTTGTAGAACTCTTTCTGCGTTTTTAAGCATTTTTGTATGTTCAACATCACTAAGTTCAGGAGTTGTAAATTTAATTAACTCAACTTTATTAAACTGATGTTGTCTTAAAATTCCTCTTGTATCTCTTCCCGCACTTCCCGCTTCACTTCTAAATGCGGTTGTATAACTTACATATTTAATTGGTAGTTCATTATAATCCAAAATTTCATCTCTATGAAGATTAATTGTTGGTACTTCAGCTGTAGGGTTTAAATACCAAGCAACATCTTTACTTTCTACTTTAAATGAATCTTCTTTAAATTTAGGAAATTGTCCTGTAGCAATCATTGATTTTTCATTAACTATGTACGGAGGAATTATTTCAGTATAGCCGTGGTCTTCTGAATGAAGATCCATCATAAACTGAATCAATGCACGCTCTAATTTAGCTCCTAATCCCTTATCAACCACAAACCTCGCTCCTGTAATTTTAGCGGCTCTTTCAAAATCTAAAATATCTAAATTTTCCGCAAGTTCAACATGGTCTTTTACTGGAAACTCAAATTGTCTTCTCGTCCCAACAACATATAACTCTTTATTATCTTGATCATCTAGGCCAATTGGAACATCCTCTGCAGGAATATTTGGAGTATTTAAAAGAGCATCTTCTATTTTCTCATCTAATGTTTTAATTTTTTCATCATAAGATTTTATTTCCTCACCTATTAATCTAATTCGATCTTTTTCTTTAGTAACATCTTTTCCTTTTTTAATAAGTAGGCCAATATTTTTAGAAGCTTCGTTTCTTTCTTGTTTTAATTTTTCAACTAAAACAATTAAATCCCTTCTTTTATCATAATCCTTAACTGTTTCTTTCAAATATGAAAAATCGCCACCTCTAGTGTTCAATTTTTCAATAACTTCAGTTAAGTTTTCTTTAATATACCTAATATCTAACATAAAAACTCCTTTTAAGATGCCCCCTTAAACAAGGGGGCTTTTTACATGTTTAATTATATTGCCTTTAAGGTTAGATGTCAAATAGTGTCTTAGGATATTTAATCTCTTCTTCACTATCTTCATCATCAAGTTCCTCTTCTAGTACTTCTTCATCTAAAGTATCTTCTTTTAAAACCTCTTCATTAGTTACTTCTTCTAAAGGTAGAGTTTCTTGAATGATTTTTTCTTCTACTTCTTCCTCTTCTTCTTCATGAGGAACAATCGCTAATGTCACAACACTTTGGGTTCCTCTTAAATTAATTAATCTAACACCTTGAGTTGCGCGTCTAGTTCTACTAATTTGTTCAACGTTCATTCTAATAACCATACCGCGGTCACTTACAATAATCACGTCATCTTCATCAGTAACACTTCTTAAGGCACAAAGTTTACCGTTTTTCTTAGTAACATTTAAAGCTTTAACTCCTTTTCCTCCACGAGTTTGAAGTCTATATTCATTAGCGTAACTTCTCTTACCAAAGCCTTTTTCAGTTACTACCAAAATCTCTTCTTCATCATCATGAATATAAGTAGCTCCAACAATTTGTTCATCCTCTTCAATATTCATACCTCTAACACCAGATGCGGTTCTACCCATACTTCTAACGTCAGTTTCTCTAAACCTAATTGCCTTACCATTTGAAGCACCTAATAAAATTTCAGTTTCTCCATCAGTAACTCCAACACCATATAACTCATCACCTTCTCTTAAAGTGATTGCGATAATTCCCGATACTCTAATATTTTGGAATAGTGATACTTTAGTTCTCTTAACAACTCCTTTTTTAGTTACAAAGAATAAGTATTTATCTTCATCAGTAAAATCATCTACAGTAGTTAATGCCACCATATATTCATCACTATCAAGTTGTAATAAATTATTAATTGGCAAGCCTCTTGCTTGACGTGTTCCTTCTGGAATATCATATCCTTTAATTTTATAAACTCTTCCTTTGTTTGTGAAAAACAAATGATATGTATGTGTGTTAGTCATTTGGATATGTTCAACAAAATCAGAGTCTTGCATTTTAATTGATGTAACTCCAACTCCACCGCGATTTTGAAGTTTATATTCATCAAGAGTCATTCTCTTAACATAACCTTTATTAGTTACAGTAATAATAACATCTTCTTCTGGAATTAAATCTTCATCTTCAATATCAAGCGGAATATGAAGGGCCATTTCACTCATTCGTTTATCGCCATATTTATCTTTAATTTCTAACAATTCATCTTTAATAATGTTTTGTTTTAAAACATCGCTCGCAAGAATTTCATTATATTCTTTAATGCGTTCACCTAACATAATATTTTCTTCTTTAACTTTATCTATTTCCATTCCAGTTAATCTTCTTAAAGTCATATCTAAAATCGCTTTTGCTTGAATATCAGATAAATTAAACTCTTCCATCAAAGCGATTCTCGCAGTTTCTCCAGAAGATGAACCTCTAATTATTTCAATAACTCTATCAATATTATTACCATCTAAAGCAATAACTAAACCTTCTAAGATATGTTTTCTTTCTTCTGCTTTCTTTAACTCAAACGCTGTTCTTCTATGAATAACTTCCATTTGATGATTCACATAATACATAATCATATCTTTAAGACCTAACATCTTAGGTTCTCTATCAACTAATGAAATCATATTAATAGGAAAAGAAGATTGAAGTTGTGTGTATTTATATAAGTTATTTAACATTACATGAGGATTAATATCTTTTCTTAACTCAATAACAATCCTCATTCCTTTTCTATTGGACTCATCACGAAGATCAACAATTCCATCAACAACTTTATTTTTCGCAATCTCAGCAATTCTATCAATTAGTCTTGATTTATTAACTTGATAAGGAATTTCAGTTACGATTATAGCGTTTCTATGCTTTTTCCCTTCAATGATATCACATTTAGCTCTCATAATAACTGTTCCGTTACCAGTCTCATAAGCATTTCTTAATCCTTCTGGACCTAAAATCATTCCTCCTGTTGGAAAATCAGGACCCTTAATATGTTCCATTAATTCTAATGTGGTAATTTCTTTATTATCCATATAAGCTAGGGTTCCATCGATAACTTCACTTAAATTATGTGGAGGAATATTTGTAGCCATTCCTACCGCAATACCGCTAGCCCCGTTTACAAGTAAATTTGGATATCTTGCTGGTAGGACAACTGGTTCTCTTTCAGTTGCATCATAGTTATCTTGAAAATCAACTGTATCTTTATCAATATCTCTTACAAGTTCAGTAGCAATTTTACTCATACGGGCTTCTGTATAACGCATCGCTGCTGCACCGTCTCCATCAACACTACCAAAGTTACCGTGTCCATCAACAAGTGGATATCTATAACTAAACGGTTGGGCCATTCTTACCATTGCATCATAAATGCTTGAATCACCGTGTGGGTGATATTTACCCATAACTTCACCAGTAATACGTGCACTCTTTTTATGAGCACTATTAGGAAACATTGATAACTCATTCATTGAATAAACAATTCTTCTTTGAACAGGTTTAAGACCATCTCTTACATCAGGTAAAGCTCTTGAAACAATAACGCTCATTGAATAGTTCAAAAATGAGGTTTTCATTTCTGTAGAGATGTTTATTTCTTTTATCTTTCCATGTATATATTCTTTATTGTCTTCAGAAAACAAATCTTCATGTTCATCTTCTTCGTGTTCTTCTAATTCATCTTTTAAATCGTCTTTTATTTTCTCGTCCATGTCAAATCTCCTTATGCATCAATATTAGATGCGTATTTCGCATTCATTTGAATAAAGTTCTTTCTTGGTTCTACTTCTTCACCCATTAACATTGTGAAAACTTGATCAGCATTCATTGCGTCTTTAAGTGAAACTTGTAAAAGAGTTCTCGTTTCAGGGTTCATTGTTGTATCCCAAAGTTGTTCTGGATTCATTTCCCCTAACCCTTTATATCTTTGGATTGAAACTCTTCCACCCATACTATCCATAACTTGTTCTAGTTTTTCTTCATCATAAACATATTCTATTTTTCTTCCTGATTGAACTTTATATAAAGGTGGTTGAGCAATGTAGATATAACCTAAATCAATTAACTCTTTTAAATACCTATAAAAAAATGTTAATAAAAGTGTTCTAATATGAGCTCCATCAACGTCTGCATCCGTCATGATTACAATCTTATGATATCTCGCTTTAGATGCATCAAACTCTTCACCAATACCTGTTCCAAAAGCTTGAATCATCGATAATATTTCTTTATTAGCTAAAATTTTATCAAGGCGCGCTTTTTCAACGTTTAAAACTTTCCCTCTAAGTGGTAAAATCGCTTGGAATTGCGAATCTCTACCTTGTTTGGCGCTACCTCCTGCAGAATCCCCCTCCACAATATAGATTTCACTTTCTTCTGGATTTTTATTTCTACAATCAGCTAGTTTGCTTGCGAAGCCTAAGGCATCAAGTGGACTCTTTCTTCTTGTTGCTTCACGTGCTTTTCTTGCTGCAATTCTTGCTCTTGCTGCAAGAACAATTTTATCTATTATTTTTTTCGCATCATTAGGATTTTCTAATAAAAATAATCTAATTGCTTCACCAGTAATTTGTGATGTTAAAGCTCTAACTTCTGGGTTTCCTAATTTTGTTTTTGTTTGTCCCTCAAATTGTGGATCTGGATGTTTAATTGAAACAACACACGTAATTCCTTCTAATGTATCTTCTCTTTGAAAGGTATCATCTTTCTTTAACATTTCATTATCTTCTGCATATTTTTTAGTTTCTCTGCTAATTGCGAGTTTAAACCCCTCTTCATGCATTCCACCTTCATGAGTTTTTATGTTATTCGCAAAAGAATAAAGATTTGTTGCGTAAGAATCATTGTATTGAAGTGCCATTTCTACCGTAATACCATCTTGTTCTTTTTCAATATAGACAATATTTTCATTAATAACTTGTTTGCCTTCGTTTAGAAATTGAATATACTCAATAATTCCACCATCATATTTATAAGAATGATGTTCTCCATCAGGTTTTCTTTTATCAACAATACTAATAGTTAATCCTTTGTTTAAAAAAGCTAATTCTTGAACTCTATTTCTCAAAACTTCAAAATCATATTTAGTAGTTTCAGTAAACACTATCGGATCTGCTTGAAATTCAATTGTTGAACCTGTGTGTTCACTTGTTCCAATAACTGTTAACTCTTGTCTAACAGTTCCTCTTTCAAATCTCATTTGATATTTTTTCCCATCACGATTAATTGTTACTAAAAAATCTGAAGAAAGAGCGTTTACCACAGAACCACCAACGCCATGAAGTCCTCCTGAAACTTTATAACTTTTACCGTCAAATTTACCTCCGGCATGCAAAACTGTAAAAATAGTTTCTACTGCTGGACGATGAGTTTTCGGGTGAAGATCAACTGGAATACCGCGTCCATTATCGGTTATCCTAATTTTATCTCCTTCTAAAACTTCAATCAAAATCGTATCACAAAAGCCAGCCATTGCTTCATCAATAGCGTTATCAACTATTTCCCAAACTAAATGATGAAGGCCTCTTTCACCGGTTGAACCAATATACATTCCTGGCCTTTTTCGAACCGCCTCTAGCCCTTCTAATATTTGAATATTTTCTGCACTATAATTGTTGTTTCTAACTTCCATTTTATCTACCTTTCCTATAGCTTTATTTCTTCCATTTCAAATGGGTTATTTGTTCCTGTAATAATAATTTGTTTTCCTAAATTGAATAAACTTTCAATTTTTAGCACTTTTTCATAATCTAATTCACTTAATATATCATCAAGCAATATTATGATATCTTTTTCTTTAATTAAGTCTATAATCGCTAATTTTAATGCAATTGTAATAAGTCTTTGTTCTCCTTGGCTCGCAAAATCTTTTGCTAATGCTCCATTAAACAAAATTAAGAAGTCATCTCTATGTGGTCCTAAATTTGTTATTTTAGATAAGACATCCTTCTCAATATTTCCCTTAAAAGTTCTTTCTAATTCGTTTAGGGGAACATTTTCTTTATAAACAACTTCCACCTCGTCTAAATTATTTAAACTCTTAAAACGTCTTTTAAATGCTTTATTCAATTCATTAATAAAACTTTCTCTTTTTTCTATAATTACGGAGGCTTCTTCAACGAGTTTTTTAGTTAAAATGTGTAAAAATGTTAAATCATCTGTTAAAGTTAGTCTCTTTAATAAGCCATTTCTTTGATTTAAAACATTTTTATAAGTATTTAAAGTTAATAAGTAATCTTGGTTTATTTGAAACATTTCAATATCTAAAAACTTTCTTCTTACTTTTGGTGTTCCTTTAATAAGCTCTAAATCTTCTGGTGAAAAAATAATTACTTTATACCCACCAATAAATTCACTCATTTTCCTTATTTGAACTTTATCGATACTTAAATGCTTTCTATCTTTTAAAATAACAAGCTCATATAAGTTTTTATTAGTTTTTATTTCAATCTTTGCATAAGGCTTATCATTCATAATCAAAGCGGTATCATCATTGGTACGATGGCTCTTAAGCAAGCTTCCAAAATAGATTGCTTCTAAAATGCTTGTTTTACCTACACCATTGTCCCCTTTAATAAAAACTTTTTCTTTTAGATTAAACTTTTTATCCTCATGATTTCTAAAATTTCTTAAATTAACATATTCAATCATAAAAACAAATATTTAACTCCATTAATTAATAAAATATCACCTGGATAAATTTTCTTGCCCCTTCTTTTTTCTTCTACTCCATTTAGAATGATTTCATTTTCACATAAAAAGTGTTTAATCATTCCTCCAGAGGAAATTATCGAAGCGGCCTTTATAAATTGTCCTAAGGTGATAAATAATCCCTTTATTTTAAATTGCTCCATAATTAAAACCTCATTTGTTTATATTATATCATAATATAATCTAAAAATCTCTTTTATTTTGCGTTTTTGTTTTTTTTTATGTTTTAAAAGGCAAACGTTAAAAAACGCCCTTAAAATAAATCTAAGAGCGTATTTTTATATTGTGAAAATTATTTTATTCAATTCTTACTGGTAAAATTAGATGAAGAACATCTGGGTCTAATTCACCTTTAATTACAAATGGTTTTATTTCTCCCGCAAAATTTAAAACAACTTCATTTGAAGAAAATGATTTTAACGCTTCCGTTAAATATTTAGATGAAAAAGCAATCTTAATTGCTGGTCCAATTACATCATCAGTAGGAATAATTATTTCTTGTGCATCCCCAATTTCTGTGTTTGTTGAACTAATTTCAACTGAATAATCTTTTTTAACTTGAAGTCTAATAATGTTATAGTTATGTTCTCTATCTCTTGGAGATAATAAAGAGACTCTTTCAACTGACCTTAATAAATCATCTTTATTAAATTTAATAATAATTGGAAACTCAGTTGGAATAATTCTTAATGTATCTGGATAAACTCCATCTAAAAGTCTTGTTTGGAATAAAATGTTAGAAAATTTAAATAACACTTTATTTGGTGAAATAAACATTTCAATATCATCACCAACTGTATCAATTATTCTTGATAATTCATCTAATGATTTATTTGGAATTACAATATTAAAAGGCTCATCATAGTCCAAATGTAATATTTTTTGAGATAACCTATATGAGTCTGTCGCAACACAATAAAGTTTACCGTCGCTATTAAACTTGAAGTTTACCCCTGTAAGAATTGGCCTTTTCTCATATTGACTTGTTGCGTAGTTTGTTTCTCTAATGATTGATTTTAATGTTCTTGAATCAAATAAAATTGGTTTGCCCATTTCTATAAAATCAACATCTGGATAATCTTCAACGTCCATAACATTTAGTTTGTATTCTACTCTATCTGAGCGAATAACTAAAATCTTTTGTTCTATTAAAGACATCTCAACGCGGCCCTCTAGCTTTCTTGTAATATCGATTAAATATCTTCCTGGAACAACTATTCTTCCTGGCGACAACACTTCTAAA
>JAAZKC010000059.1 GCA_012800005.1 Acholeplasmataceae bacterium
AAATAATTCCAATTGTAGTATAAATATTTTTATTTTGTTTCATAATAAAATTCATTATTTGGTGAAAAAACGATTTCTAGTTCAATTTTAAATTTAGATTTAGACTATAAAAATGCTTCAGATATTAAAGTAGAAATAGAAGCGTTCTTAACCGTTTTAAATGAATATAATAAAGAATTACTAGGAAATAAATTACCAAATAATGAATTTTATTATGAAACAAAATAAAAATATTTATACTACAATTGGAATTATTTTAATATTCGCTTTGTGGCTAATTTCTAGCCTGTTTGTTAGTGATAGTTTTATAGTTCCACCGTTAAATAAAACCTTTATAAGAATAATAGATTTACTAAAAAATGCTAATACATACATTAGCATTTTTAACACAATAGGAGTACTATTAATCATTTTAATAGTTTCATTTATTGTATCAGGAAGTTTAGCACTATTATCAATTAAATTTCCTAAATTCAAAGAAGTGATTTCTCCAATATTATCGTTATTAAAAATTATTCCACTACCAGCATTAATTATTTTACTTTTAACTCATCAATCAAGAGCTAATACATCAATAATTTTGACATCATTTATGACTATTCCTTTAATATATGATGTTTTGTATGGGCACTTAATCTCTATTAATAAAGAGATATTAGATGAAATAAAGTTATTATCTAAATTTAATTTTAAAATACTTTTTAATGTTTATATTCCTTTAATAGGAGTAGGAATTATTACCGCCTTTTTACAAGCATTTGGTTTAGGATTAAAGGTTAAAGTAATGACGGAATTTGTTGCGAACGCGCCAAAAACCATAGGATATGACCTCTCTATGGCTGCCGCAAGTTACGCAATGGATTTAGTTTTTGCCTGGACAGTTATTTTAGTAGTTATCGTAGTTATTGTTGATTTTACAATAAATCAAATTTTAAAAAGAATAGAGATAACTTGAAAATGATAAAAAAACAATATTAAAGGTTAACTAAATTATAATTAAGTAAGTTATAATTAAGTTAGGAGTTGTTGTCTTGTTTGTATTAATAATTTAAATAGCGTATAATTATTATCATAAAAAGGAAGTGTTAAAAATGGTTAGAGTAAGATATGCACCAAGTCCAACAGGATTACTTCATATTGGTAACGCAAGAACTGCAATTTTTAATTATTTATTTGCGCGCCATCATGGCGGCAAATTTATTATTAGAATTGAAGATACCGATGTTGAAAGAAATGTAGAAGGTGGAGAAAAAAGCCAACTTGATAATTTATCATGGTTAGGTATTGACTGGGATGAATCACCAGATAAAGGTGGTCCATATGGTCCTTATCGTCAATTAGAAAGATTAGACCTTTATAAAAAATATGCGGATATGTTACTAGAAAAAGGTCTTGCATATAAAGAATATAGGGATGATTCTGAAAACTATGGAATTCGTTTTAAGGTACCTAAGAAAAAAACATATGAGTTTGATGATTTAGTAAGAGGGAAATTAACATTTCAAAGTGAAGAAGTTGAAGATTGGATTATTGTTAAAGATAATGGAATTCCAACATATAATTTCGCGGTTGTGATTGATGATCACTTTATGAAAATAACTCATGTTTTAAGGGGAGAAGAACATATTACTAATACTCCAAAACAAATAATGGTTTATGAAGCTTTTGGGTGGGATGTTCCTTTATTTGGACATATGACATTAATTGTTAATGAAGAAAAGAAAAAACTTTCTAAAAGAGATAAAAATATTGTTCAATTTATTTCTCAATATAAAGACTTAGGTTACTTACCAGAAGCACTTTTAAACTTTATTACTTTATTAGGTTGGAGTCCTCCAATTAATGAAGAAATCTTATCAAAAGAAGAGTTAATTAAACTATTTGATTCAAATCGTTTAACAAAAGCTCCTTCAATGTTTGATAAAGATAAATTAACATTTATTAACCACACATATATTAAAAAAATGAGTGAAGAAGAATTCTTAGAGTTTGTAAGACCATTTTTAGAAAACGCAGGAATTAAAAAGGAAGAAGATTGGCTCTTAAAATTTAGTTCAATGTTACAAGATAGATGTTCTTATGGTGCTCAAATTGTTGATTTATATAATGAGTTTTTTAAAAAAGAATTCAAATTAACAGAAGAGGCTTTAGACTTTTTAAAACAAGATGAGTTTACTTTGTTAATTGAAACTTTAAAGAAAAATTTATCTAAAAGTGATTTTTCACTTGAAAAGATTAGTGAAGCGATTAAAAAGTCTGGTCAAGAAGCAGAGAAAAAAGGCAAAAACCTTTATATGCCTGTAAGGATTGCGACTACTGGATTATTACATGGTCCAGAACTCGCTAAAATGATTTACTTATTAGGTAAAGAAACAGTTATTAAGAGAATTGATAAAATATTAGAAATACTTGAGGGGAAGAAAATATGAAAAAAATCTTTTCATTTACTTTATTACTATTAGGACTATTTTTAGTATCTTGTGATAAAGGAGTTAAAACAACTGCTGAAATAACTATAAAGACAATTACTCCCGCAAGAGATAGTGTTTATATAAGTTTAGATGTGGTTGACGTAGATAAAGAAATTACAGAGGGCAGTGTTACTGCGTTAATTAAAGAAGAAAATGTTGAAGTTCAAAGAAAAGCGGTTGAAGCTATTATGGATGATGATAATGAAAAAGTTATTGGTTATAAGGTGGAAATAACAGGTTTAAAAGTTGGAGCTCAATATAGTTTGGAAATATTTGCGACAATTGATAAACAACTTCATACTTTCGTAAAAGAAACATTTAAAACATCAACTGCTGGTTCAAGCATTAATGATCCTAAATATATTAGTACTGTTGAAGAGTTTTTATTAATGGAAACTGATAATAAAGCTTTTTACAAGTTATCCAATGATTTAGATTTTGAAGGTGTAGATTATCGAACAATCTTTGTGAGAACTCGTTTTGAAGGGAATTTTGATGGTGCAGGATTTACTATTAAAAATTTAAAGATTAACGATAGAAGCACATATACATCATTATTTGGAAGAATTAATGGAACTATCACTAATTTAAAAATAGATAATATGACTATCACTTTAGAAGGAGTAAATAAACATAGTCAATATATTGGCCTTTTAGTTGGAAGACATCAAGGAACAATTGAGAATGTGGAAATTACTAATAGCCAAATTTCAACAAACTTTAATTATACTGGTAAACTTTATTTAGGTGGAGTGGTTGGTTATGCAGATAGTGATTCTAAAATTAATAATGTTGATGCTGATATAGTGATTAATGTTCAATCGACAACACAAACAGAATTCTTTATTGGTGGATTGGTTGGTTATTTAAACGCATCTAACATAGAAGAATCAAATGTTAATGTTTCTATTAGTTTAGAAAATTCTTATAAAAGTATTGTTGGTGGAGTGGTAGGTTTTTCTAATACCACAGTAAATAGACCAAGTAGAATATTAAAAACAAAAGCTAATGCAACTATGAATTTATCAACAGTTATTAGATATAATCGTACAAGCCAAGAAACATCAGAACCAGAAAGTATTGAAGTAATTGTTGGTGGGCTTGTTGGAAAGACTATACAAACAGAAGTTAAAGAAAGTATAGCAATAAGTAGTGTAAATATTAATAAAGCGAGAGTCATTGCGGTTGGTAAAAATAGTAATTTACTAGTTATTAGTGGTCTTGTTGGAATATTAAAAAATAATTCTAGTTTAGACAATACTTATTATGATATGACTGTTAAAACGAACATTTTAGAAGAAGAACTAAAAGATTTTTTCAATCAAGTTTATATAACGGGGGCTTTTAACTGGAGTTCAACAATTAATAAAGCTTCTGGCAAGATGAATGTAGATGTCGTTAATTTTGCCCCAATTATGCAAATAACTCCTTTAAATGGTGTAATAATTGAAACACCTGAAACCCCACTATCTTCAAATGGAGATTACTTTAGTAGTAATATAAAAGTAGAAAATGTAGTATATGTTGATAAAGCATTATTAGTTGTAGAATTAGATCCTGATTTACATACATTTGAAGTTAGAGAACTTTTATTAACGAAAACATTAATGGATAATTATTACACAAGTGAATTTGTTAAAGAAAATATAAATTAATAAAAGGTTTAAACAAGCATTCAAAAAAAGAGTGCTTGTTTTTTTTAAGTTTTAATATATTATTTTAAATATGAGTATTTAAAAAGGAATATATTTTTGATAAAATAGGTTAAAGGGTGGTTAAAAGCATGTTAAAAGTTAGTAAAACAGGTTTTATGAATTTAATTAGGTGTAGACGTTTTGCGGGACTTCATCAAATATATAAAGAAAAAGATAACGCAATCGTTTGTTTTTCTGAATCTGAAGAAGATTTAATGGATATAGAAAATGAAACGAAAAAGATGCTTTATTTGAAAAGCATGTATGATGAAGAGACTGATGAAGATTTATTAGATGAAATGGCTGTTGAATTTGAGGTTTTAAAACCTTATTACGATAAAATAGAGTTATTATCGGCTAAAGCTATTCAAGATAAATTTGATGGGAAACTAACATATTCAAGTAACACATATTTACAAAAGAAGTTTGAGATGGAATATGAGGGTTATTATTTTTATTGTTATTTAGATGGTTATTTAGAGGGAGAAACAAATAGAATTTTTGAATCAAAAGCGACCACTACAAATAAGTTTTTTAAAATTGAACATAAAAAAGAAAGCATCTTTAAAAGAAATATTGATGATATTGTGATGCTTAAAAGACTTCTTGGTTATAATGAAAAAGGCCTAGAAGATAAAGAAAAAAAGTTTTACAACAAGTATTCTGATGTTGGTGTTTATGTTTATGACTTAGCTTATCAACGTTACGTTATTGAAAATTCTAAAGAATATAATCCTGAAAAAGAATATAAATATTATTTGGCTGTTTTAAACCATGAATATGTTTTTGATGGAACTTATGATAGTAATGGTGAACCGGTATATTCTAACGATATTATTAGTTTTATTGATTTTACTGATGTCACTAGAAAGATGATGTCTTTAATAGAAGAAGATATGAAACGTGTTGTTAGTTATTTAGATGAAATGAATGCGAGTCCTACTAATTTAGGTCTTTATTGCGAAAGAAAAAAAACAAGACAGTGTATTTTTTATCCAATTTGTTTTAAAGATTTACCTGAAGAAAACTCAATTTTTACATATGTTTATAATCATCACGGATTTACCGATGAAAGAGGTATTAAACACTTACCATATGATTTAATTAATAAAGAACAAAAATATCATATGTTAGATATTCCAGCATCGTGGTTAACAAGAGAAAACAATCAAATTCAAAGAGCGGTTGTTGAAAGCGGCGTTCCTCATATCGATAAAGGTAAAATAAAAGTGGGAATTGATCAAATTAAATATCCAATTTATTATTTAGACTTTGAGTCTTTTCCATGTCCATTACCACGTTATAAACATGAAAAACCTTATCAACAAAGTTTATTTCAATTTTCTTTGCATGTTGAATATGAAGGAAAAAAGTTAGATGAAAATAAAGATAATATTTCTTATTTAGCACCTGATTTAAATGATCGAAGAGAAGATTTAGTTAAAGCATTAGTTGAAGCTATTCCTAGTGATGGTGGAAGTGTGCTTGTTTATAATCAATCATTTGAAAAGACAAGAATTAGAGAATTAGGAGAAATGTTTCCAAAGTATAAAGATGCTTTAGATGATATCGCAAATAGATTATTTGATTTAATGGATCTTACTAAGACAAGAAGTAAGTTTTATATGGAATTAGGTTATGATGAGCCAACCGCAAAATTATTTAATTATTATTCTAAAGATTTAAATGGTTCTCATTCTATTAAAAAGGTATTACCTTCTTTAACAGATTTAAAATATGATGATTTATCTGTTCAAAATGGAGTAATGGCTTATATAACTTATGCGAAATATAATACTTTAGATAAAGAAAATCATAAAAAAGCGATGCAAGGATTAATAGATTATTGTAAAAGAGATACATACAGCATGTATGTAATTTTAGAAGCCTTAAGAGAAATAGTAAAAAAATAATTATATAGTGTATAATGTTATAAAGTGGTGTTTATATGAAGATTTATAATAGTTTAACAAACAAGAAAGAAACATTTAAAACAGTAAATCCTAAGAAATTAAACATGTATGTTTGTGGACCAACTGTTTATAACTACATTCATATTGGTAATGCAAGACCAGTGGTGTTTTTTGATGTGGTGAAAAGATATTTTCTTTATAAAGGTTATGAAGTTAATTATGTGGTTAACATTACAGATGTTGATGATAAGATTATTTTAGAAAGTGAGAAGTTAGGTATTAGCGAAAAAGAACTAACAACTATTTTTACTGATGCGTATATTCGAGATATTACAAATCTAAATGCATTATTACCTAATAAAATGCCTAGAGCGACTTCTTATATAACAGAAATGATTTTTTATATTAACAAGTTAATTGAAAAAGGTTATGCTTATCATAATAATGATGTTTATTTTAGAGTTTCTAAGATAGATGAATATGGTCAATTATCTAATCAAGTTTTAGAAGATTTACAAGTAGGAGCGCGAATTGAAGAAAATTCTGATAAAGAAAATCCTTTAGATTTTACGCTTTGGAAACAAACAAGCGTGGGAATAAGTTTTGATTCTCCTTGGGGCAAGGGAAGACCTGGCTGGCACACAGAGTGTGCTTGTATGAATAAAGCAATCTTTGATGAAGTTATTGATATTCATGGTGGTGGAAGCGATCTAAAATTTCCGCACCATGAAAATGAAATAGCCCAGTCTAGAGCGATTTCCAACCACCCTTTAGCAAACTATTGGATGCATGTGGGTCGCCTTGATATGGATAATGTTAAAATGAGTAAGTCATTAGGAAATATCGTTTTAGTAAAAGATTTATTAAAAGAATATGAATACCAAGCTTTTAGATTACTTATTTTAAGTCATCATTATCGTCAGCCAATTGGTTATTCTAAAATTTTAATGGATCAATTTAATAATGAATGGCAAAGAATTAAACGTGCTTTAAAACAAGCTTTTGTAGAAATGTCGGTTAAATACTATGAAAAGGTAGAATACGATTTAGATCAAGTTAGTAGATTTGAAAAAGCATTAGAAGATGATTTTAATATCGCGAATGGTCTAACCGTTATTTATGAATTAGTTAAAACGATGAACCGTGAAGAAGATGTTTCTTTAAAAGCTAAAGCTTATTATACAGCGATATTACTTTTAGATATTTTAGGAATTAATCTTGAGCAAAAAAGATTAACAGATGAACAAATTAAAGACTATCATGCTTGGGTTATTGCAAGAAATGAAAAAAGATACCAAGACGCTGATGAAATTCGCCTTAGATTAAATGAAGCGGGTATTTTATGAATTTAAATGGTAGTGCGCTAGCTTATTTAGGAGATTCTTTTTATGAACATCAGATTAGAAGTTACTTAATTAGTTTAAGATTAACTAAAACAAGTGAACTTCATAAAAGAGCGACTAATTTTACTAGTGCTACAGCACAAGCAAAAATTATCAAATATTTAAAAGAAAATATTTTAACTGAAGAAGAAGTGGCTTATTATAAAAAAGGCAGAAATGTAAGTCATCCAGGAAGAAAAAATATTAGCAGTAATATTTATCATGAGGCAACTGGATTTGAATCATTAATTGGTTATTTATCAATAACTGATGAAAAAAGAGCGTTAGAATTGATTAAAATTTCAATTCTTTATATAGAGGAAAGCTATGGGAAAGAAAAAGAAACTTGAATTAACAGCGGTTAATAAAGAAACAGGACTTACCTATGAACAGGTATTAGAAAGAAAAGAGTTAGGTTTAACAAATTATACTAAACAGGGCTCTACTAAAACAATTAGAAGAATTATTTTTAGTAATATTTTTACGTTTTTTAATATGCTTAATATTTTTATAGCGAGCATGCTTATATATGTGGGGGCGTATAAAGATATTTTCTTTATTGTGATTGTAACGGCTAATACAGTTATTGGGATTGTTCAAGAGATAAAAGCGAAAAGAACGATTGATAAATTGTCTCTTTTACAAGCCCCAGTGGGAATAGTCTTTAGAGATTCTAGAGAATTTGAAATTGATATCTCCGAGATTGTTTTAAATGATATTTTAATTTTAAAACCTGGAAGACAAATTAGTGCGGATTGTATCATCACCGAAGGGATAGTAGAAGTAGATGAATCTTTACTTACTGGTGAAAGTGATTCAATTTTAAAGAATGTTGGCGATACATTATTATCAGGATCATTTGTCGTAAGTGGTGTTTGTAAGGCAGAGGCAGTTAAAATTGGAAAAGATGCCTATGTAGAAAACTTAACTAAACAGGCAAAAGTTTATAAAAAACCACAATCAGATTTAATGAAATCACTTAAGATAATTGTAAGAATTGTGGGAATATTTATTATTCCAGTGGGGGCCACATTATTCTATTTTCAGTATGATGGTGGCGTTGGAAATATGCCATTTGATGAGTCAGTAAGAGCTACAGCAGGGGCGGTTATTGGGATGATTCCTTCAGGATTGTTTTTACTTACAAGCTTAGCTTTAGCGGTAGGGGTTTTAAGACTTGCTCAAAACAACACTTTAGTTCAAGAGTTATATTGTATTGAAATGCTTGCGAGAGTAGATACTCTTTGTCTAGATAAAACGGGCACAATCACTGATGGAACAATGACTGTTAGAAGCATTATCGAACTTGAAAAAAATGCCAAGTTCGCTCCTAAAAAGATTATTCCTGAAATGATGAGTGCCTTTAAAGATAGAAACCAAACTAGTGAGGCATTAATTGAAAAGTTTGGACTTTCGACAAAAGAACCTAATGTAACAAGGTTAATTCCATTTTCCTCAAAAAGAAAATTTAGTGCAGTTAGTTTAGCAAAACTAGGAACTTTTGCGATAGGGGCACCTGAATTTGTTTTAAGTAAAAAAGATTATGCAGAAATTAAGGACCAAATTGAAAATTATGCTAAACAAGGGTTAAGAATTTTAATTTATGCCACATCAACTAAACAAATTACCAACGATGAGCTTCCAGAAATGAAAGCTAGTGCACTTATTTTAATTGAAGACACAATTAGACCAGATGCGATATTAACTATTGAATACTTTAAGACCCATAATGTTGATGTTAAAGTTATTAGTGGAGATAACCCGGCAACTGTTGCTCATATTGCTGCAAGGGCAGGAATTGATAATGCTGAAAAATATATTAGCCTAGAAGGTTTAAGTGATAAAGAAGTTATTGGTAGTGCCTTAAAATACCAAGTTTTTGGAAGAGTTAATCCGCATCAAAAAATGTTATTAGTTAAAGAATTAAAAGCGAATGGAAGAACTGTAGCGATGACTGGTGATGGTGTTAATGATATTTTAGCTTTAAGAGAAGCGGATACATCAATAGCAATGGCATCAGGAAGTGAAGCTGCAAGAAATGTAAGCCATTTAGTTTTAATGGACTCTAATTTTTCAAGTATGCCAAAAGTAGTTAATGAAGGAAGAAGAGTTATTAAT
>JAAZKC010000060.1 GCA_012800005.1 Acholeplasmataceae bacterium
TTAAAGTTTCCATGCCCATCTTAGCTAATACCAAAATGTTTTATGCTTATTATCATAAGAAACGTAGTGAAGGTAAGCATCATACATTAGCTCTAATTCATGTTTGTCGCAAACTACTTAGAGTTATCTATAAGTTAGAAACAACTAACACTACATTTAAAGACATTTAATTTCTAAAAACATCTTTATTCTAATTACTTGAGCAATTAGACATAAGAACTTTTTAACCTACTCCTATTATTGGAGGTTTTTCTGTTTTATTAATAATTTTCACTTGACTTTTATATAGTTATCCTCCTACATTAATATTATACATTAGATTAAATAATCTTTACAATAAGTATTATTAATTATTTTTTATTATACTTTGTATAATATATTAATCAAATACATAATTTAATATTGAATACAAAATATTTTATACACATTTATATGTTAAAAAGAAAGACGATTATCGTCTTTCTTTCATTTATAAAGCATCTACAAATCTCTTTGTGATTGTTTGTGGACGTGTAATTGCTGTTCCAACTACAATTGCATGTGGTTTTTTAGCTTTTACGGCTTTAAAATCTTCAATGGTTGTTATTCTTCCTTCTGCAATAACAGGGATTGAAAGTTTCTTAACTAATGTTCCCACCAACTCAACGTCTGGTTTTTCTTGCTGTTTTGAATAAGGAGTATAACCAGAAAGTGTTGTCGAAACCAAATCAAAACCAATCTTTTCCGCTTCAATAGCTTCATTTTCAGTAGATATATCAGCCATCGCAAGTAAACCAGCTTCATGAATTAAATCAACCTTTCCCTTTAAACTTACTCCATCGGGATGACATCTATCAGTTGCATCCATTGCAATAATTTCACATCCAGAGCCTATTAATTCTTTAATTTCTTTAACTGTTGGCGTTATATAAACATCACAATTAGGATAATCTCTTTTAATAAGTCCAATTATTGGTAAGTTAGTTTCCTCTTTAATTGCTTTTATATCTTCAACACCGTTTGCTCTAATTGCAGAAGCTCCACCTTCTTTAGCAGCTAAAGCCATTTTTCTCATAATATGCGATCCATATAATGGCTCACCTTCTAATGCTTGGCAACTTACAATTAATTTCCCTTTTAATTGTTTTATTATATTCATAAATATTCCTCCAAAACAGAGTAAGGCCACTCTAATAGAATTCCCTCATCCTTAAGTAATTCTTGATAGTCTTTTAATAATTTATCATTTTTATAAATATTTTTAGGTATTATACCATTTTTTATTGAAAAAGCGACCAAATATCCCGCACTTTCACCAATATTCCATTCTACAGGATGTAATCTATAACAACCATTAGTAATGTGGGTTGTTCCAATGTTTTTACATGCTGCAACTAAATTTTTAGTTTTTATTGGTATAAGTGCTCCAAGTGGAATTTGAAATGGATAAGCCTCATCGAAGAAATGTGTCTTTGTTTTGGTTGTCATATGCAAATCTATGTGATAATGACCTATTCCAATGCTGTCTTTAAAATGTGGTGGTTTTTTGGCATATTTTCTACTAATATCTTGCTCTTTAATGGTATATAAAGCTTTTATTCTCCTAGATTCTCTAATATATGGAGCCATAGCTAAACCATCTTTAGTTCCCAATACTTCAGGAACTAAACAAATTTCTTTATATCCATAACCACCATCATCACGTCTTGCTTCAGTTTGTAGCCAATAAATTAATGATTTAGTAAGTTCTCTAGCTGCATATTTATGATATTCACTATTAGGATCATCATAAATATTGCCAAAAATATAATCATATTCTAAGTTTGATCTTGCCCAAAACAGTTTAGCTCCGATACTGTTTTTAGTTAATATTAAATAATCGCTCATAATCATTACCTTTATTCCAAATCCAATTCCTTGGATTAAAATTAAAATAATGTAATCTTTTAAAAATGGTAAATAAAGATAACTTAATGTTTCAAAAAAATCTCCACCTTCTAGTTTAAAAACATCATAATAATCACTATTGATTTGACTTAATCCTGTAATAACGGTATCAAATGCGATAGGAATAATTATAAGAAGCAAAGAGATATAGCCACTTAATCTATAACCAAAAACAATTATTATAATTAAGATAATGCTTATTTTAGGGACTGTTCTAAAAAATACAATAAAGCCTTTGGAAAAATAATATACTCCTTTGAAGTGGAAAGCTAAAATACCTGTAATAATTCCAACTGTTGAACCTAGTAATAGCCCAACCAAAACACTTAAGATTAATTTGAAAAGTGCGTAGTGAGTTCCTCTAGAAGTTATTAATGAGAAAAAAGCCTTAAGTGTTTTGTCGATGGTTGGGATTAAAAGGTTTGTTTTTAGGTTACTTGTTCCAATAATCCAAAGTAGTAAAACTAAAGTAATTGAAAGTGTGTAAATACTATATTTATAAAAAGTGCTTTTAATCTTTAATTCCATAATAGAAATTCTTATCTGGAAGTTCTGTACCAATCACTTTAGGATTATCATTTATAATTATTTGGAAGTATTTTTCTAAGGCATTTTTAGCATCATTACCATCTAAATAACGTAAATTCATATAAGGGATTGCTTTTATTAAAACTGGTTTTGGTGTTTTATATTCTAAACTAATTGCTAAATCAGCTGCATCGCTTACATTATCATTTACTTTATTAATTGAGTTTTTCAAGTCTTTTAAAATCTTATTTTTAACTTTCTTTGATAATGATTTTTTAATAAACACACTTGCTTGTGGGAAACCTTCTTCTGTATTATGATGTTCATTATATAAATCAAGAATATTTATTCTATAAACTGTAATATTAGACTTTTCTAATCTTGCGATTGCTGCAGAAGCTGCTGGTTCTGGAACTAAACAAATCGCATTTTCATCTTCAAGAAACTTATGTTGTGAATCAATGCCTCCTGGAAGATAATTTATTTCACTTGGGGTAACATTGTATGCATTTAAAATATGTCTTAGTGTTATTCCTGGGGTTGCATTTTTCCCATAAGCATTAATCACTTTTCCATTAAGATCATTAATAGTTATTTCTTCTCTACTAAGAATATATTGGTTTCCAAAAACAACGTTTGCCCCTAATTCATATTGAAATTCTTTATTTTCTTCCTTAGCATTCATATAAAGTTTTATTCCTATATTTGTAGGCGCAATAATAATGTCTTTTTCTGCTTCGTTAAAATATGCAGGAATATTATCGGGTCCTGATATTTTCATAACATCATATGTCTCTTTCTTTTCTTCTAAATAAAGTTGTGCAAAAGCGGGTGAACCACTTGGAACTAAAATTGATATTTTCTCCGCCTTTTTACAACTACTTAAGCCAATTAAGGCAGCAATAAAAACAAATACAATAATGTACTTTTTCATTATAAAATCCTCCTAAATTTTTATTTCTATAGGTAGTTTAAATTTTAATAAAACAATATGCAAGTAAAGTTATAAATATTCTAAATAAGCGATGGTTTTACTATAAATAAGCTAAAAAAGGACCAATTTTTCAATTGGTCCTTTTACATTTTTATTCTACAAATTCAATAATCGCCATTGGTGCATTATCACCACGTCTTGGCATGATTTTATATATTCTTGTATAACCACCATCGCGTCCTTTAAATCTTGGAGCGATATCATCAAATAACTTTTGTAAAGCTGTTTTAGTTTCTGAAACTTGTTCAGGACGAACTATTTTTGCCGCTTGTCTTCTTGAATGAAGAGTATTCTTTTTACCTAAAGTTACCATCTTATCAGCTAAACGTTTTAATTCTTTAGCTTTTGATTCTGTGGTTTCAATTCTTTCATGAATTATTAAATCTGTTACTAAATCTCTTAATAATGCTTTTCTTTGAGAGCTTGAACGCCCTAATTTTGAATATGCCATAAATATCACCTATTCTAAACTATCTTCTTGTCTTCTACCAACGAAACTTGGTGCGAATGACAAGCCTAGTTCTTCTAATTTATCTTTTACTTCTTTTAATGATTTTCTACCTAAGTTTCTAACACGCATCATTTCTTCTTCACTCTTCTTAGTAAGTTCCGCTAATGTATTAATACCCGCGCGTTTTAAACAGTTAAATGATCTTACTGATAAATCTAATTCTTCAATTGGTTTATCAAGTTTCTTATCTTCTTGTGTTTCTGGTGATTCGCCCATGAAATCACGTTCGTGAGTAGACTCATCTAAGTCAACGATAACTGTTAAGTAGTCAATCATCATTTTACTTGCTAGGGAAACCGCTTCATAAGGCTTTAATGCGCCATTTGTTTCGACTTCCATTTCTAATTTGTCATAGTTAGTGTCTCTATCAACTCTTGTTTTATCAACTTTATAAGAAACTCTTAAAACTGGTGTAAATAATGAGTCAATTGAAATTGTTCCAACAACTTTGTTATGAACTTTGTTGTTTTCACTTCCAACATAACCAATTCCTCTTCTTACAGTTAAAAACATTGATAAACTTCCACCTTCACTAAGTGTCGCAATCACTTGATCAGGATTAATTACCTTAAGTTCGGTATCTACGCTTAAATCGCCCGCTGTTACAACTCCTTCACCACTTGCGTGAAGTTCAATTTCTTTTTCAAAGTTTGCATCAATTGAATCTGTGTGGAAAATAACTTTTTTTAAGTTAAGAACGATGCTCATTACATCTTCTTCTACACCTTCAATTGTTTGAAATTCATGTTCAACGCCATCAATTCTTACATTAACAATCGCTGTTCCAGGCAAACTTGATAATAAAATACGTCTTAAAGTATTTCCAATTGTAATTCCATATCCTCTTTCTAATGGAGAAATAACAAATGTTGCTTTATTAGGATTTTTAGAATCTACTTCAACGTTAACATCAGGTTTTGAGAATTTTAATTCTTGCAAAATGATTACCTCCCTTTATAAATTAACCGCGTGGTCGTTTTGGTGGACGACAACCATTGTGTGGTATCGGTGTAACATCACGAATTGATGTAATTTCTAATCCTGCCGCTTGCAAAGAACGAATTGCTGCTTCTCTACCAGGACCAGGTCCCTTAACACTTACATCAACTTTAATCATGCCTTGGTCTAATGCTGCTTTAGCTGCTGCCTCAGCACTCATTTGCGCCGCAAATGGTGTTGACTTTTTAGAACCTTTAAAGCCTAATGCTCCCGCACTACTCCAAGCAATTGCGTTACCAGCTTGGTCTGTAATTGTTACTATTGTATTATTAAATGTTGTGTGAATATGAGCCATTCCAAGTGGCACATTCTTTTTAACACGACGACGAGTCGTTCTTCTTTTCTTTGCCATTTATAATGCCTCCTATTTTTTCTTCTTAGCGACAGTCTTTGATTTGCCGCGTCTTGTTCTTGCGTTATTTTGAGTATTTTGTCCACGAACAGGTAAACCTCTTCTATGACGAATACCACGATAACTACCAATTTCCATTAATCTTTTAACGTTCATGGAAACTTCTCTTCTTAAATCACCTTCAACGTGATAGTTTGTAATTTCTTGACGAATACGTCCTAATTCGTCTTCAGTTAAATCTTTAACTCTGATGTTTTCATCAACACCAGCGTCTTTCAAGATTTTTTGGGATAAAGCATTCCCAATTCCATAAATATATGTTAAAGAAATAACCACTCTTTTTTCGCGTGGAATATCCACTCCTGCTATACGTGCCATAATTTATCTCCTAACTTATTATCCTTGTCGTTGTTTGTGTTTTGGGTTTTCACAAATAACCATAACTTTACCCTTGCGTCTAATTACTTTACATTTATCGCAAATAGGTTTTACTGATGCTCTTACTTTCATATATATTACCTCCTACGGTATGTAATTCTTCCTCTAGATAGATCATATGGTGATAACTCTACTGTTACGCTATCACCAGGTAAAATGCGTATGTTATGCATACGGATTTTACCAGATACATGTGCTAAAACGATATGCCCATTTTCAAGTTGAACTTTAAACTTAGTATTGGGCAGAACTTCAATTACTTTTGCTTGTACTTCAATTAAATCGTCGCGTGCCATAACTCCTCCTTTAAAGTTCTGTTAAGATTTCATATCCATCTTCTGTGATGGCAACCATGTGCTCAAAGTGTGCACTATTCTTTTTATCTAAGGTAACGGTTGTCCAGTTGTCTTGTAAGATTCTAACATTTTTTGTTCCTAAGTTAATCATAGGTTCTATACAAATAGTCATTCCACTTCTTAAAAGGGCTCCCGTTTTGGGCTTACCAAAATTTGGAACATATGGATCTTCATGTAGATTTCTACCAATTCCATGACCAGTAAACTCCTCTACTATGCCATATCCGTG
Source organism: Acholeplasmataceae bacterium (assembly GCA_012800005.1). Taxonomy (GTDB): domain Bacteria; phylum Bacillota_I; class Bacilli_A; order Acholeplasmatales; family UBA5453; genus DUQU01. Next base: position 6,334 of record JAAZKC010000060.1, read on the forward strand.
TGGTTTTACGTATGATTCAATCGCGTGTGAAATATCGCCAACACGATTATTAACTTTAGCTTCTTTAATTCCTTCATATAAACTAGCTAATGTTACATCTAATAGTTTTTGATTTTCTTCACTAATCTTACCAACACCGTATGTCCAGGCACTGTCGGCATGAAATCCATTATAATAAACTCCAATATCAATACTGATAATATCTCCTTCTTTTAACTTCAAATTTGAAGGAATGCCGTGAACCACAACTTCATTAACAGATGTACAAATTGAACCTGGAAAACCATTATAACCTTTAAATGAAGGAGTGCCTCCAAGTGATTTAATATAGTCTTCCGCAATTTTATCTAACTTTTTTGTTGTAATTCCAACTTTAATGTGTTTTTTTAAGTGTTCACGAGTGAGGGCGACCATTCGGCCGGCCTCACGCATGATCTTAAGTTCTTCTTTTGACTTAATTGTGATCATTTCTTCTCACCAATTAATTTTAAAAATTCTAAAAAGGTACCTTCAGCTGTTAATGATCCATCGACATCAACGATTAAGCCTTTGTCTTTGTAATATTTAATGATTGGTTCTGTTTTATTGTGGTAAACAACTAACCTTTCTTTAATTATTTCTTCTGTATCATCAGCTCTTTTAACTAAACTAGTACCACAGTCATCACAAACATCCATCTTCTTAGGTTTTAAATCTGAATAAATGTTATAAATATGACCACATTTTGGACATGTTCTTCTTCCTGTAACACGTTTAATTAATAAATCTTCATCCGCATATAAATTAATTGCGTAATCTATCTTTAAACCTTGTTCGGATAAAAAGTTGTCTAAATATTCCGCTTGTGGTACTGTACGTGGATAACCATCTAATAAAAAGCCTTTGCGTGCATCTTCTTTTAAAAGTCTACTTCTTACCATTTCATTAGTTAAATCATCATTAACAAATTGACCTTTATCTAAAATAGCTTTTAGCTCTTTACCTAGTTTAGTACCTTTTTTAATTTCTTCTCTGAACATTGATCCAGTTGAAATATGCGGAATATTATAATAATTTTCAATAAAAGGACCTTGTGAACCTTTACCTGAGGCTGGTGGCCCCATAATTATTAAACGCATACTATCACCTAAAATATACCTTTATACTCTTGTTCAGTTGCTTGTGAAATAATTTGTTTCGCTGTTTCTAAGGCAACACCTACAACGATAAGTAAGCTTGTTCCTCCAATAGTAATAACTTGTGCTTCTTGAGCATTAAATTTAAATACCATTGATGTAATAATTGGTAATGCTGCTAATATCATTAAATAAAGTGAACCTAAAATTGTAATTTTAAACAGTAATCTTGAAACAAAGTTTTCTGTATCTGCTCCTGGGCGAATACCAGGAATGTAGGCGTTACTCTTTGATAAGTTTTCTGCGACTTGTTCTGGATTTAACATTAAAAACGAATAAAAGAATGAGAATACTAAGATTAATAACATATATAGAACAAATCCGATTGGCTCATGATATGAAAATATTTGATTGAACCAATAACCTACTCCAGAGCCTCCATCTTGGGAGAAAAAGCCTGCGATTGATAATGGAATTGAAAGAATTGTTGAAGCGAAGATAACTGGTATAACTCCCGCTGTATTTAATTTAATCGGTAAGTTAGAATCAGTTTGACCTTGTCCACTTCTTCTATTTGCATATTGAATTGGAACCTTTCTTTTAGCTAACTCTAAATAAGTAACCGCAATTAAAATTCCCAAGAATAATACAATAACTAAAATGAATAAGAAGATATTTAGTCCTCCACCAGGTTTAATATATTTATTCCATAGTGCAGTAATCATCGCTGGAAGAGATGGAATAATCCCCGCAACAATTAACATACTTCCACCATTACCAATACCATAACGAGTAATTAAATCCGCTAACCACATTGCGATTGCGGTACCCGCTGTTACCATTAATGCGATAAATATGTATACAAGTGGTCCATCCATAATGCCTGGGTCAGCAATAGAATAACGCATACCTAAGACAAATATCATCCCTTGGATAAATGATAACACTAACCCTAAGATTCTTGTTAAACGGTTTAGTTTACGTTTTCCATTTTCACCTTGCTCACTCCATTCTTTTAAAATTGGAATGATGTCCATTTGTAATAACTGAACAACAATTGAGGCAGTAATATATGGGCTAATCCCCATTGCCATTAGTGAAAATCTTCCTAATGCTCCACCTGAAAAGTTGTTAAGTATCGCAATAAAACCACTGTCAATAACGTTTTGAATTCCTTGTGTATCCACTAAAGGAATTGGTACCCACATAAGAAATCTAAAGATAAATAAAATTAAGATGGTGATTCCAATTTTCGCTAACAACTTTGTGTTTGAAAAAATTGCTCTAAGAGTTCTCATCTAAATCACCTCTGCTGTTCCGCCTGCCTGATTAATCGCATCAAGCGCTTTTTTAGAAAACGCATGTGCATGGACGGTTAATTTTTTCTCTAAAGTTCCGTATGCTAATACTTTTAATCCGTGATTTAACTTTCTAATAATTCTTCTTTCTAATAATACTTCTGGTGTTACTACATCACCATCTTCAAAAACGTTTAGGTCTTTTAAGTTTACTGTTGCATAAACGATATGGTTAACATTTTTGAATCCTCTTTTAGGGAGTCTTTGGAAGAAAGGAATTTGTCCACCTTCAAATCCAATACGTGGTTTGTTTCCACTTCTTGATAATTGACCTTTATGTCCCTTACCACTTGTTTTACCATGTCCTGATCCAATACCACGACCAACACGTTTTCGAGTTTTTCTTGCGCCTTCATTTGGTCTTAATTCGTGTAACATAATAACCTCCTAAAGTACTTCCTCAACGCTAACTAAATGTTTAATAGTATTAACCATTCCTACAATTGCGTCGTTTTTCTCTTTAACTACTGTTTGCCCAATTTTTCTAAGTCCTAAGGCATGAGCAGTTCTTCTTTGATTAGGTTTTCTTGTAATTAAACTTCTTGTTAATGTGATTTTTAATTTCATTATGATAACCTCTCAACATCTACACCACGTAAAGCGGCAACTTCTTCAGCTGTTCTTAATCTTTCTAAACCATCAAAAGTTGCTCTTACTGTGTTAATTGGGGACTTAGAACCAATAGATTTAGATAAAATATCTTCAATTCCTGCAAGTTCACAAATTGTTCTTACCGCACCACCGGCGATAACTCCAGTACCTTCACTTGCTGGACGTAAAAATACTTCTCCTGCACCAAATCTTCCAGTAACTTCATGAGGAATAGTTCCTCCAACTAAAGATACTTTAACAGTGCTCTTTCTTGCATTTTGAATTGCCTTTCTAATTGCATCAGGCACTTCTTGTGCTTTTCCTAAACCAAAACCAACTGTACCATTTTTATCACCAACTACTACTAAGGCAGAAAATCTAATTCTTCTTCCACCTTTAACAACCTTAGTAACTCTATTAATAGAGACCACGCGGTCTTCAAATACATCTACTTCACGTTCTTTTCTTTGTCTTTGTCTACGCATGATATCCTCCTAAAATTGTAAGCCGGCTTCTCTTAATGCTTCGGCTAATGCTTTAATTCTTCCGTGATATAAATAACCACTTCTATCAAAAACGATTGTTTTGATTCCTTTTTTAAGTGCTTTTTCTGCTAATAGTTTTGCTACACCTTTTGCTGTTTCAATGTTAGCGTGCTCGCCAACATCACTTGAATGTGCAAATGCTAGTGTGTGTCCATTAACATCATCAATAAGTTGAACGTAAAATTGCTTGTTTGAGCGATATATTGATAGTCTTGGTCTTTCAGCTGTTCCTGAAATATGTTTTCTAATTCTTAAATGACGTCTTTTGCGCATTTCATTACTTGATGTTTTTCTTATCATACTAATATCCTCCTACTACTTAGCAGTTTTACCTTCCTTGCGTCTAACAAACTCGTCTTTATAACGAATTCCTTTACCTTTGTAAGGTTCTGGTCTTCTTACTTTACGAACATTAGCCGCAAATTCGCCAACTACTTGTTTATCAATACCTTCAATAATAATTATTGTATTTCTAGGAAGTGTAACAGTTATTCCTTCAGGTATATTAAAATCAATGTTGTGTGAGTATCCAGCCATAATAGTTAACACTTTTCCTTGTAACTGAGCACGATACCCTGTACCAATAATCTCTAATTCTTTTTTAAATTTGGTGTGTACACCTTCTACCATATTTGATAAAAGTGCTCTTGCAGTCCCATGGTTTTTTCTTTCTAATTCTTCATCACCCGTACGTTTAACAACAATCTCACCATTTTCAACTACAAAGTTTACTAAATCAGAAAATTGTCTTGATAAAGTTCCGTGTGGTCCTTTAACAGTAACTAAATTCTCATGTATTTCTACATTAACACCTTCTGGGATTTTAATCACCTTATTACCAATTCGTGACATATTTTCCCTCCTTACCAAACATAGGCGAGTACTTCGCCACCTATTTGTTGTAATCTAGCTTCTCTATCGGTCATAATTCCTTTAGATGTACTAATTACTGCGATTCCTAAACCATTTAAGACTCTTGGTAACTCTTCTACCTTAGCATAAACTCTAAGGCCTGGTTTCGATATCCTTTTAAGTCCCTTAATCACGCGTTCATTATCATTATATTTAAGTGTGATTTTTAAAACGCCTTGAGGGTTGTCATTTTTTTCAAATAAATAATCAACAATAAAACCTTCTTCTTTTAAAACTCTTAAAATATCTTGTTTTAATTTAGAAGCTGGAACTTCTACTGTTTCGTGATGCATTTGATTAGCATTTCTAATACGCGTAAGCATATCAGCAATTGGATCAGTCATAACCATGTTTTTCCCTCCTTACCAACTAGCTTTCTTAACGCCAGGAATTTCACCTTTATAAGCCATTTCTCTAAAACAAATACGGCATAAACCAAATTTCTTGTATACTGCGTGTGGTCTTCCACAAACTGAACATCTAGTATATGCTCTTGTAGAAAACTTCGCTTTTCTTTGTTGTCTTACTCTTTGTGATTTCTTTGTCATATTATCCTACCTTCTAAACGGCATACCTAATTCTTTAAGAAGTTCTCTGCCTTCTTCATCAGTTTTAGCCGTTGTTACTATAACAATATCCATTCCTCTAACTTTTTTAACGTCATCATAACGAATTTCTGGGAATATTAATTGTTCCTTAATACCGAGTGTATAATTACCTCTTCCATCAAACGATTCTTTTGATACACCTCTAAAGTCTCTTACTCTTGGTAGAGCGATTGAAATAAGTTTATCTAAGAAATGATACATTCTCATGCCTCTTAAAGTAACTTTACAACCGATTGCCATACCTTCTCTTAATTTAAAGTTCGCAACTGATTTTTTAGCTTTATTAACAACAGGCTTTTGTCCTGAGATAAGCGCGAGTTCATTAACAGCGTCATCTAATACTTTTGGATTTTGAACCGCATCACCAACACCCATATTAATAACTATCTTTTCAATTTTAGGAACTTCCATGACAGAGGTGTAATTAAAAGTTTTCATTAAGTTTGGTTTAATATTTTCATAATGATTTCTTAATCTACTCATAATTATCCCTACTTATCTAATAATTCGCCAGATTTTTTAGCATAGCGAACCTTTCTTTCTTTTCCATCAGATCCAGTTATAAATTTATAACCGATTCTTGTTGGTACACCTAACTTAGGATCAATAATCATTACATTTGAAACATGAATTGGCGCTTCAACAGTAACGATTTGTCCCGATTCATTAGTGTGCGTTGGTCTTTCGTGTTTTTTAACCATATTAACACCTTGAACAAGCACTCTATTTTCTTTAGGAAATGATCTTATTACTGTACCAGTGGTTCTTACTTTTTTGCCTTTTTTATCTACTGTGTATTTATTTTTACCAGCAATTACTGCAACTTGATCTCCAACTTTAATATGCATAATATCCTCCTAAAGTACCTCTGGAGCTAAAGAAATAATTCTCATGAAATTCTTTTCTCTTAACTCTCTTGCGACAGGACCAAATATTCTTGTCCCACGAGGGTTTAAGTCTTCTCTAATAATAACTGCGGCGTTATCATCAAACTTAATATATGATCCATCTTTTCTTCTTAAACCTGTTTTTGTTCTTACGATAACCGCTTTAACTATCTCACCTTTTTTAACAGCTGAGTTTGGGGCAGTTTTCTTAACAGTAACAGTTACTACATCTCCAATATTGGCATATTTTCTTCTTGTGCCACCTAAAACTTTAATAACTAAAACTTCTCTTGCGCCTGAATTATCGGCTATATTTAATCTACTTTCTTGTTGTATCATAATAAGCCTCCTTATAAAACTTCCGCAACTTCTAATATTCTAACAAGGCGAAAAGATTTAGTCTTAGAAATAGGACGACATTCTTGAAATAATACCTTATCTCCTACTTTTGCCTGATTGTCTTCATCATGAACAGCAAACTTTTTAGAAACTTTTACTCTTTTTCCGTATAATCTATGTTTCTTATAACGATCTACTAAAACAGCAATTGTTTTGTCTGCTTTATCAGAAACAACAATACCTACAAATTGTTTTCTTACATTTCTCATAATACTACTCCTTACGCTCCGTTATAATTGTCTTCATTTGAGCAATGAGCTTTCTTACTTGCGGAATTCTCGCAGTATTTTCTAATTGTCCAACAGCAAGTTGAAATCTTAAGTTAAATAATTCAATCTTTAATTCATTAACTCTTGTTTCTAAATCTTCAGTTGATAATTTTCTAATTTCTTTTGCTTTCATTACTCTTCACCAACCTTGCCAACGATCTTTGTCTTAATCGGCAACTTATGACTTGCAAGTCTTAATGCTTCTTTTGCTACCTCTTCAGAAACACCACCAACTTCAAACATAACTTTACCTTCTTTTACTACGGCAACCCATGAATCAGGAGCACCTTTACCGCTACCCATACGAACCTCTAAAGGTTTTTTAGTTTTTGATAAGTGAGGATAAATATTAATCCATACTTTACCAACACGTCTCATATATCTAGTAATTGCGATACGTGCCGCCTCAATTTGTCTATTAGTAATCCATGCGCCTTCTAAAGCCATTAGGCCCCATTCACCATTTTGAACAGTTAAGTTACCTTTAGCTTTTCCTTCATATGAAATTCTATGAGGGCGTCTATATTTAGTTCTCTTTGGTACTAGCATTGCGGTTACCTCCTCTACGTCTTCTTGGTCTTCTAACCTCTTCAGTTTCTTTTGGTTTTTCACCAGGTAAAATTTCACCTTTGTAAATCCAAACTTTTACTCCAAGTTTTCCATAAGTGGTATCCGCTTCCGCTGTTGCATAGTCAATATCAGCTCTTAATGTGTGAAGTGATACTCTACCTTCAGAATATCCTTCAGCTCTCGCAATTTCCGCTCCACCAAGACGGCCTGAAACTAATGTTTTAACACCTTTAGCTCCAGCTCTTAATGCTCTTTGGATTGCGATTTTTTGAACTCTTCTAAATGACGCTCTTGCTTCAAGTTGTCTTGCAATTGAATCTGCAACTAACTGAGCATTCATTTCTGGGCGTCTAACTTCAACCACATTTAAAATTATTTCTTTTTTAGTCATATACTCTAACGTTGAAACAGCTTTGTTTTTGTTTTCAGCGTTTTGACCAATGACCATACCAGGTTTTGCAGTGTGTAAAGTAATTTTAACTCTATCTTTTGCTTTACCCTTTAATCTTTCGATTTGAATTTGAGCAACTTCTGCTCTTTTATAAAACTTATTAAGGAATTTACGGATGTCATGGTCTTCTTTAATTAAAGCCGGAACACGACTCTTATCAGCGTACCAATTAGATTCCCATTCTTTGTTAATTCCAATTCGAAGTCCCGTTGGACTAACTTTTTGACCCATAATATCCTCCTATTCCCTTTCCGCTAAAACCACAGTGATGTGGCATGTGCGTTTCTTAATGATGTCGCCTTGTCCTTTTGCACGAGGAAGTAATCTCTTAAGTCTTACACCTTCGTTAACATAGGCTTCTTTTACATATAATCTTGATGTGTCCATCTTATAGTTATGTTCCGCGTTTGCAGCTGCGCTATTTAAAAGTTTTAAAATAACAGGTGATGCAGCTTTTGGAGTATACATTAATACTGCTTGTGCTTCACTAATGTCTAATCCTCTAATTAAGTCAATAACTAATCTTGCTTTTCTAGGTGCGATTCTTACAGTTTTCGCTACAGCTCTTGCTTCCATTATTTTCTTTGAGCCTTTCTATCAGCGGCATGACCGCGGAATGTTCTAGTTGGCGCAAACTCACCTAATTTGTGCCCTACCATATCTTCTGTGATGTAGATAGGTACATGTTCTTTACCGTTATGAACAGCAATAGTATGACCAATAAATTCTGGGAAAATAGTTGATCTTCTAGACCATGTTTGAATAACTTTATTTTCTTTTGTTTTCTTTTGTTCTAGAACTTTTTTCATTAAATGTTCATCAACAAAAGGTCCTTTTTTTACTGAACGTGCCATAGTACCCTCCTACTTAGTTCTTCTTCTAACGATTAAGTCATTAGAAGCCTTCTTAGCATCTCTAGTCTTAATTCCACGTGCTGGTTTGCCCCATGGACTCATTGGACTCTTTCTACCAATTGGCGCTCTACCTTCACCACCACCATGTGGGTGATCTACTGGGTTCATCGCTGAACCTCTAACTGTTGGTCTTACGCCCATGTGTCTTTTTCTTCCTGCTTTACCAATTGTTACAAGTTCGTGTGATTCATTACCAACTTCACCAATTGTCGCTCTACATCTACCTAATATCTTTCTAACTTCACCTGAAGATAAACGCATTAAAACATATTTATCTTCTCTACCAAGGATTTGTGCACTTGTTCCCGCACTTCTTGCGATTTGTCCACCTTTACCTGGTGATAATTCGATATTGTGTACTACTGTACCTACAGGAATATTCATAATAGGCATTGCATTACCTACTTTAATATCTACTCTTTCGCCACTTTCAACCATTTCTCCGACTTTAATATCTTTTGGTGCAAGAATATATCTCTTTTCACCATCTACATAGTGAATTAAAGCAATATTCGCACTTCTATTTGGATCGTATTCAATAGTTGCTACTTTTCCTAAAATATCATCTTTATTTCTCTTAAAATCAATTACACGGTATTTTCTCTTTGCTCCGCCGCCTTGGTGACGAACAGTGATTTTTCCAGAATTATTTCTTCCTGCTTTTTTGTGTAATGGCTTTAATAATGATTTTTCAGGAGTTGTTGATGTAATTTCTTCAAACGTTAATACACTCATATTTCTACGTGCATTTGTCGTTGGTTTATAATTTTTAACCGCCATAAGTTAATTCTCCTTTAATTATCATAAATTAAATCGTAAAGGCGTCAATCTTTTCGCCTTCTGCAATTGTTACATAAGCCTTTTTATATGCTGGTTTATAACCTTCATATTGACCCATTCTCTTAAACTTTCTTTTTACATTCGTTGTTCTTACCTTTAACACATGTACTTTAAAAATATGTTCAACTGCATTTTTGATTTCAATTTTATTCGCTCTTTGATCTACTTTAAATGTATAAATATTTGATCCTTCAATCATTTTAGTAGATTGTTCTGTAATAATAGGCTCTTTAATAATTTCATAATATTTAGTCATCTTAAAGGACCTCCTCAAAATATTTAACCGCATCAACAGTTAAAACAAGTTTTGAACAACTCATTAGTTGAAGAACACTTGTGTGTGATGCATTCTCTAATGAAACATGAGAAATGTTTCTTGCAGCTAATATTACATTATCAGAGAAATTCACATCTACAAATAACACGCGTTCATTAATAGATAAATCATTAAGAATTTCAGTAAACAATTTTGTTTTTGGTTCATTAATTTCAATTTTATCTACTATTAGAAGTTGTTCTTTTTGTAAATGAAGTGATAACGCACTCTTAATTGCTAAACGTCCAACTTTTCTGTTAACTTTAACTTCATAACTTCTTGGTGTAGGACCAAATGTAACTCCACCACCAACCCAAATTGGACTTCTTCTTGAACCATGTCTTGCACGACCTGTTCCTTTTTGACGCCAAGGTTTTCTTCCGCCTCCACGAACTTCACTTCTTCCTTTAGTGTCTGCAGTACCTCTACGCATTGCTGCTCTTTGAGCATTAACTACATCATAAAGAACTTGCATGTTTGGTTCAATATTGAATATTTGTTCATTTAATGTTAGTAAAGAATCTTTATTACCATTTTGTTTATAAACTTGTACTTGCATCTTTATACTCCTTTACCAACTTGTTTAATCGCAGATTTAACTACTACTAAACCTTTTTTAGGTCCTGGGATTGAACCTTTTACTAAAATCAATTCTCTTTCTGCATCAATTTTCACAATTTCTAGGTTTTGAACTGTCTTAGTTACATAACCCATTTGACCAGGTAGTGGTTTACCCTTTAACTTACCTTTGATTGCTCCCATTGATCCAGGTCCTCTATGATATCTAGAACCATGAGAATTAAATCCCGTTGCTTGATTGTGACGTTTGATATTCCCTTGGAAACCTTTACCTCTTGTAACTCCTTGAACATCAACTAGTTCACCTTCTGTAAATATACTACCAGAAACAGTTTCGCCTACCGCTAATTCAGTAAGCTCATTAAGCACTCTATCAAAGCGGATTTCTTTAACGAAGCGCTTAGGTGCTGTATTAGCTTTTGAAACGTGCCCTTGTTCTGGCTTGTTCGATAATGATTCCCTTTTGTCTTCAAACCCAAGTTGAGTTGCGACATATCCATCTGTTTCTAATGTTTTTTGTTGCAAAACAACATTGTTTTTAACATCAATAACAGTGACAGGGACGAGATGACCTTTTTCATTGAAGATTTGTGTCATCCCAAGTTTTCTACCTAAGATTCCTTTGGCCATGTTTGTTTCTCCTTTTTCTTATTATTTTTGATTATTTTTTAAGCACTATATCCACACCACTAGGTAAATCGATGTGCATAAGAGCTTCAATAGTTTGAGCGTTTGGCTCAACAATTTCGATTAAGCGTTTATGAGTTCTTCTTTCAAATTGTTCACGAGAGTCTTTGTTTACGTGTGGACTTCTTAAAATCGTGAAAATTTCTTTTTTGGTAGGTAGAGGGATTGGTCCTTTTACCTCTGCACCTGATTTTTTAACGCTTTCAATGATTTTTTTCGCTGATTGATCTATGAGTCTATGATCATAAGCCTTTAAACGAATTTTGATAACTTCTTTTGCCATTTTTCTTTCTCCTTTCGCCTATATCTTCGTATAAACTTGCTAAGCGGAAATACCCCAACACACTAACAACGGCTATCCGTGTGCCAACAACCTCCCGCCTCAAAGCCTTCTTGCTATTCGCGCAAGCGATAGTTATTATATAATAAAAATTAAAAAAGTGCAACCCTTATTTACCACTTGAGTTCCCCCTTTTTTTTATTTTTGGAACTTTTAATTCTTTAAGAAACTCGTTTTTTATACGAAAAACATCATTTTTACATATATTTATAGGGAAAACCTCTTTTTTATAAGTTAAAATTACTTTGACTAAAAAATTTGAACTCGCAAACTAAAAAGGAGGATGATTCCTATGAGTAATTTTACCACAATTTTTGATTATATAATACGAATTATACAATCCATTATAAAAGTTATAGTTAACGAAAAAGAAAGAACTAGATATAAGTTTTTCTTTGATATGGTTTTTGGAATATTGAAATCTTCTAGTTTAATTCTTAATGATATTGGTTATTCATTAAACGAAGATATATCATTAAAAAAAGTTAACGAAAGACTTTATAAAAACTTGTCTAAAGAATTAGATATTTCTATATTACATAGATATATAAATAAAGTTTTTTCTTACACAAAAGATGAAAAGATTATTTTTATGGTTGATGATTCTGACATTATAAAACCTTATGGTAAAGCCTTTGAAAACTTAGGAACTGTAAGAGATGGATCAAGTCTTAAAAATGAATATGAAAAAGGTTATTTAATCACATCTATATCGTGTTTAAGCAAACAGACAAAACATCCTATTCCAGTTTATAATAAAATATATAGTGAAACATTGGCTGGTTTTAAATCAAATAACATAATAACTAAAAAGGCATTAAATATCGTTTTTGAACATTTAAAAGAAAGACAAGGTATTTTCGTTTTTGATAGAGGTTTTGATGATGTAAAATTAATGAATTTCATAATTGAAAATGAACAAAACTTTATAATAAGAATAAGGAAAAACCGCTTATTAAAGAGAAAAAACAAACATGAAAAAATATTTAATATCGCTAAAAGAAGAAAAGGTAAAGTAGTTATTCCAATAAAAATAAAAGGAAAAGAAACAACTTTTAAAGTTTCTCATATTGAAGGAAATATCAATAATTTAAAAGAAAGGGTTACAATAATATTTTCATATTTGGGAGAAAATGATGACCCAATGGTGTTAATAACTAATTTAAAAATAACTTCTAAAGAGGAATTAATAAAAACATCACTTCACTATATATCAAGATGGAAAATTGAAGAATTGTTTAGATTTAAAAAGGTACAATTTGGCCTAGAAAATTTTAGAGTTAAATCATTAACATCAATTAACAATCTATCATTTCTTTTGGATATATCAATTTTAATTATGGTCCATATAATAGAAACACAAAATAGAAACATAGTTTATAGTGAAATTATAAAAAATAGTAAAAAAATAAAAGATACTGTTAGCATTGAATATTATCAATTAATAACAGGAATAATGACGATTTTCGCTCGCAACAAAAAAGGGGTTAAAAATTATCAAAAGATAGAAAGATGGAAAACAGAGGACTTTAATCTTTTTAATTCTTTAGAATTAAATGAGAAAAAAAGAGTGAGAGTCAAGCAAATAAAAAAGCTTTAACTTTCACTCAAAAAATTAAATATTTTTATGTGTTTTGGGGGAACTCAAA
>JAAZKC010000061.1 GCA_012800005.1 Acholeplasmataceae bacterium
AACCAAGTTTACATAAATTAGGGATTGTAAGTTTATGATGCTTAGAAATATTTAATATTGTATGAGCACCAATATCATCATAAATGTCTTGATCTGGGGCATATCCCGCTCCTAAACTATCTAAAACTATCACAAATATTCTTTTATACATTATTATGCTCCTTTGCTCTAGGGTGTGCTTTTAAGTAAGTTTCTTTTAAATGACTTTTAGAAATGTGAGTATAAATTTGAGTAGTTGAAATATCTTCATGACCTAATAATTCCTGTAAACTTCTTAAATCAATCCCACTTTCTAATAAATGTGTCGCAAACGAATGTCTTAGCGTATGAGGACTTATTTCTTTATTAATACCGGCATCATTAGCTAACTTTTTTAATATTTTGAAAAAACCTTGACGAGATAATTTATTTCCGTACTGGTTTAAAAATAAAATATTATTTTCTTCCTTAACTAAATGAACTCTCCCGTTAGCCAAATAATTTTTAATTGCCTTAATACTCATATCATTAATAGGGACAATTCGTTCTTTTTTACCCTTACCTACTATTTTAACATACTTAGCATTAAAATGTATATCTTGTAAATTTAAATTTAAAAGTTCAGAAACTCTTAATCCAGAACCATAAATTAATTCAAGTAGCGCTAAGTTTCTTAATGAAAGTGGTTCATCACCACTTACTAAATTCATTAAATCAACAATCTCATTAACAGTTAAAACACTTGGTAAATTCTTTTCTAATTTAGGCGTTTTAATATCGTAACTAACATCCTCTTTAACAATACCTTCTTTTAACATATATTCATGAAATCCCTTAATGCTTGAGAGTTTTCTTGTGATACTAACGGGTTTAATATCATTTTTTTGTAATGTTTTTAAATAAGCTAAAATATCACGCCTATTAATGTTTGAAACATCTGGGATATTTCTATATTTAATTAAATGATTTATATAATCTTCTAAATCTCTTTCGTAGGCTTTAATGGTGTTTTCAGTAAGCCCTTTTCGCCTTCTTAAATAATAAACATATTCTTTTAAAATAAATTTCATATGAATATTACCTCAATTTGGTTTAAAAACATAAGCCCTTTTCTAGTTGCTCTTAAATGATTATCAACTATTTCTAAAAGACCATCTTTAATAAATATTTCTATTTTAGGAAAATCCTTTAAAGGATCTCGATTAAATCTTTCTAAAACTTTATCTAAATTTATTCCACTAATCATTCTAAGGCCAAAAATTAATGTATCTTGATAATTCATATGTTCAGTTTGTATGGTTGTTTCTTTAACTGGATTTAAAATATATTCGCTAATATTTCTAGTGTATGAATATCTATTATGATCATAAAAACCATGAGCACCCGCTCCAATGGCGTGATACTCTTCATTTGTCCAGTAAATCATATTATGCAAACTTTGACTATTATCTTTATAGAAGTTAGAAACCTCATAATGATTAAAGCCATTTTCCGTTAAGCTATCAATAATAATATTATACATATGCGCTTCTAATTCCTCATCTTTAGTAAAAGGATTTTTCGCTAAGACAGTATTTTCTTCTAAAATTAAACTGTAATAAGATAAATGTGGAATCGGTAGTTTATTTACAATATTTAAATCATTTAATAAATCTACCATAGTTTGACCAGGTAAGGCAAATATCATATCAATATTAATATTATATAAACCAAT
>JAAZKC010000062.1 GCA_012800005.1 Acholeplasmataceae bacterium
CTTCATGAAGAATTAAAGATTTTATTACTACCAAAAGATCCAAATGATGAAAGAAACGTTATTGTTGAGATTAAAGGAGCTGCAGGTGGTGATGAAGGAAATATTTTCGCAGGGGATTTATTTAGGATGTATTCTAAATACGCTGTTGAAAGAGATTGGAAAATAGAAATTTTAAACGCTATGGAAGGTGTAATGGGTGGATTTACATCAATTGAGTTTTTAGTAAGTGGAGAAAGCGTTTATTCGTTTTTAAAATATGAAGCAGGTGTTCATAGAGTACAGCGCGTTCCAGAAACAGAATCACAAGGAAGAATTCACACCTCTACCGCAACAGTTTTAGTAATGCCTGAAGCTGAGGAATTAGAAATAGATATTTCTTGGAATGATATTAAATTTGATACATTCAATTCAAGTGGGCCAGGTGGTCAATCCGTTAATACAACGCAATCCGCGGTTAGATTAACACATATTCCAAGTGGTATTGCAGTTGCTTGTCAAGAAGGTAAAAGTCAACATGAAAACAAAGATAAGGCTTATAAATTGCTTGTGACAAGAATTTATGACAAATATTTACAAGAACAAGCCGAAAAAGACGAGAAAATTAGACTATCAATGGTTGGTAGAGGTGACCGTAGTGAAAAAATTAGAACTTATAATTACCCACAAAATAGAGTCACTGATCATCGTATAGGTCTAACAATTCAAAGATTAGATGCGATAATGGAAGGAAAATTAGATTTAATTTTAGAACCATTGTTAAATGAAATTCAAACAAGAAAATTAGCTTCAAACGAGAACAATGACTTATAAAGAACTATTAAAAAAAGGATATGATGAAATTAGTAAAAATAACTTAGAGAAAAACGCTGCTAAGTTATTTTTAATGAAATATAGTAATAAAACATACAATGAAATCATTTTAAATTACGCAAATGAAGTAACTAAAGATGTTGAAATTAGTTTTTTAAACGCTATAAATGAATACATTAATAAAAAAACACCACCACAATATATCATTAATGAACAAGATTTTTATGGTAGAACATTTTACGTTGATGAAAATGTTTTAATTCCAAGATGGGAAACTGAGGAGTTAGTTTTTCACGTAATAAAATATATTAAAGAGAATTTTAAAGGAAAAACTTTAAAAATTTTAGATATCGGTACTGGTTCAGGTTGTATTGCGACAACTTTGGCATTAGAACTTGAAAATGTAAAAATCACCGCAACAGATATTAGTGAAAAAGTATTAAGTATTGCACAAAAAAACAGTGAAAGACTATGTGCTAATAATATAGAATTTGTTATAAGTGATTTATTTAAAAATGTTAAAGATAAGTTTGATATCATAATTTCTAATCCACCTTATGTAAAAGATAATGAAAAAATAGGTGAGTGCGTAGATAAAGAACCTAAAACTGCACTTTATGGTGGTATTTTAGGAGTAGATTTTTATGATAGAATATTAAAAGAGGTAAGTCATTATTTAGAAGATAAGTTTTTAATTGCGTTTGAACATGGTTTTGATCAAAAAATATTGATTAAAAATTTAATAAAGAAACATCTAAAAGATGTTAAGATAAAAGAAATTAAAGATAGTAGTGACAAAGATAGAATAATTTTTATAGAGGGGGATTAAAGATGTTTGAATATGATTATGGCTTAAAAGATGGTTTTTTAAATGATGGAGATGTAGTAATATTTCCTACTGATACAGTATATGGCCTTGCGTGTAGATTATACGATAATGATGCGATAGAGCGAATTTATAAATTAAAAGAAAGATCAAAGACGAAACATTTGGCAGTTTTGTGTGATTCATTGATTTCTATAAACGATATTGCGGTAATTGATGAGCGTGTTATGAAATTAGCTTATGCTTTTTGGCCTGGTGCACTTACATTAATTTTACCTTCTACATTTAATCATTATAAAAAAACAGGTGAAAAAACTATTGGGGTGAGAATACCTAATCACGAAGCCGCTCTTTGGTTAATTAAGAAGAATGGTCCCCTTATCACGACTTCAGTAAATAAATCAGGAGATGCACCACTTAATGATGTTGAGTTAATAAAAAAACATTTTAAAGATAAAGTTGATTATATTTATGAAGAATATAATGCATTTTACTTAAATGTTTCTTCAACAACGATAGATTTAACAGGAAAAGAAGTTAAATTTTTAAGGGTTGGAACAATTACAGATGAACAAATAAATGCAGTATTAAAAAAAGATATTGACGAGATTTATAAAGAATAATGTTAAAGACAAATAAAATATGTTATACTTCTTTTTAAAGGGGTGAAGTTTTATGATATTTATCGCAAGCGATCATGCTGGTTATGAATTAAAAGAAAAATTAATTCAATATTTTAAAGATAAACATCTTGAAGTTAAGGATTTAGGAACATATAGCTTAGATTCTGTGGATTATCCTGATTATGGTTTTAAATTAGGAAAAGAAGTAGTAAAAAGACCTTCTAATTTTGGGATTGCGATTTGTGGTTCAGGAATTGGTATTTCAATGGCTGCAAATAAAGTTAAAGGCGTAAGAGCCGCTTTAATTTATGATTTAGAAACTGCCAGCTTAGCTAAAAAACACAATAATGCAAATATTATTGCGTTAGGTGGAAGAAAGACTAGTTATGAAGATGCGGTAGAAATGATAGAAACATTTATGAATGAAACCTTTGAAGAAAGACACCAAAGAAGATTAGATAAATTAAATAATTACGAGGGGTAAGGATATGGGCAGATTAAAAATTTTAAATCATCCATTAATTGAACACAAAATGGCTAAAATTAGAGACAAAAAAACAGGTACTAAAGATTTTAGAGAGGCGGTTAGTGAAATTGGGTTACTATTAACTTATGAAATTTCAAGAGATTTTAAAACTGTTCCCAAAACTGTAGAAACCCCTTTAATGGAAACGACTGCGTATGTATTAGAAAAACCAGTTGTAATTGTTCCAATATTAAGGGCAGGACTTGGAATGGTTGATGGAATTCATAGAATTATTCCACAAGCGAAAATTGGTCATGTTGGTTTATACAGAGATGAAGAAACACTTCAGCCTCATGAATATTTCGCAAAATTTCCAGCGGAAATAAAAGAATCAACAGTTTTAGTTGTTGATCCGATGCTCGCGACCGGGGGAAGCGCCGCTGCGTGTATTACACTTTTAAAAAGAAGAGGTGTAACAGATATTAGATTTGTTGGTATTGTTGGTTGTCCAGAAGGAGTTAAATTCCTTCAAAAAGAACATCCTGATGTTGATATATACCTAGCAGCGATGGATGAAGGCTTAAATGAAAGAGGCTACATTTATCCTGGACTTGGAGACTGCGGTGACAGGCTCTTTGGCACAAAATAATGAACTATTACTTTTATTTTGGAGGCCTACTAATTGGCTTTGTATGGGCATTTAAAAGCCTACAAGCACTTAAGATAGAAAAAGTGATGGAAAAAAATCATATTTGGGAAATTAGAAGTATCTATACCCTACTATCTTTGCTTGCAGGCCATGTTATTGGAACGATTTTTGAAAATATTTATTTAATGATTAAA
>JAAZKC010000063.1 GCA_012800005.1 Acholeplasmataceae bacterium
AAAAAAGAAAACGCCTTTATAAAGCGTTTTTATTAAATTTAATTTAATTATATTTTGAAGGCTTTTTTTAAAATTTTTTGGTCAAAATTAAAATCTTTATAACCTTTCATACAAATATCAATATATTCTTTAGTGGCCTTTCCTTCAGGATACCCCTCATTCATAATATATGTAAAACATTTGATTTTTTTATGTTTATTGTTTTTAAGTAGAAGAACTTTTAATTTAAGTTCTTTTTTATGGTAAAGGTTGGGGAAGTTTTCATATTCATCTAAAGCTTTTTCCTGTGTTTTATTAATTTTCCACACAACTACTGGGACATAAGAATCTTTTTCTTTTTTAATTGATAAATAAGCATTATTTCCAACTTTATTGGAAACCAATTTATAACCACTAAGTATGGCTGTAGCATAAACTAATACTTCAGGACATCTTTGGTGCATTTTTTGAATATTTAAATTGCTTCCGTATGCTACATAATATTTAAAGTTTTTATCTTTCATTAGAGTTTTATTCCTTCCTATTTTTAGAATAAACTAAATTATTATGATTTGCAATAATTAATACATTAAAAATCTTGTAAAAGATGTTAAAATAAAAGTAAAGGAAGTGAAAAAATGAAAATTGCGTTAATTGCTCACGATAAGAAAAAATCATTAATGATAGATTTATGTAAGGAATTTGAAGATGTTTTAGCCAAACATAATCTTTTCGCAACCGGTACTACTGGTAAATTAATTATGGAAGAAACTAGTCTTGTTGTTACAAGAATGGCAAGTGGTCCTCTTGGTGGAGACCAACAAATTGGTTCTTTAGTTGCGAAAGAAGAAATTGATATGGTAATTTTTTTAAGAGACCCACTAACAGCTCAACCACATGAACCAGATGTAAGTGCGCTATTAAGATTATGTGATGTTTTTAATATTCCGCTTGCGACAAATTATAGAAGTGCTCATATTATGTTAAGTGCGATAAAGGTGGGACACTTATGATTTATACGGATTTAACTAAAAAGGCTTTAAAACTAGCTTATAAATATCATAAGAATGATGTTGATAAGGGGGGAAGTCCTTATGTGTATCACTTATATCATGTTGCTAGTTTAATGGATTCAGAATATAGTGTTTGTGTAGCATTGCTTCATGATATTGTTGAGTTTAGACATTTAACATTAAAAGAGTTACAACGCGAGTTTCCTTTTGAGATTACTGAGGCAATTAGATTACTCACATCTGATGATACTTTATCTTATCCCGATTACGTAAGAAGAATTAAAACATCTTTACTTGCGACAAAGGTAAAAATTGAAGATCTTAAACATAACTTAGATTTAACTAGATTAAACAAAGTTACTAAAGAAGATAATATTAGAAAAGAAAAATATGAATTTGCGTTAAGAGTTCTAGAAAGTGAATAAAAAATAATTTATCAAAATTAAAAAAGTAAAAAAGAGTTTTGGTTTATATATATTGATTGAGGTGAAAATATATGAAACGAAAACTTTTTATTTTGATGTTGGTCTTTTTATTTTCGGGGATAAAAATAAATGCGACCAATAATAGTTATGATTCGCGGATAAATTTAATTGATATGCGAAATATTTACTTCGAAAACGCAAACATTAGTAATCATTCTTCCTCTCATTATGTGAAAACGAAAGAACCATTAACTCTTAAAGAATTTAGCACATATACAATAATTGCGGATGAAAGGTATTTTCAAAGAGATTTAGAGGAAGGCTATCCACTAGAGATGTGGACTTTTCATGGTGGTGAGATTGGTGTTATACCTCAACACTTTGTAAGTTTAGAATATGGCAATTGGGTTTATGTAACATTTGAAGTTGATGAAGTGCTTTTTAACATTGATAAAATGACTATAAATGATTATTTAGATGATGATCCAGAATATCCTTTTAAGATTATGATGTTTGAAGGAACAATTAATGATTTTCAAGGTTTTTATGGTTATGGAAGTAGTTTTGATTATATGGAAGAGTATTTACTTTTAGGTTATGGAAATGAATATACTTTTGAACAAATACAAAACTTGATTATTAATGAATCAGGAGAAATTCAACTATTAGAAACTAATTATGTTGCCGGTTCTACAGTTGGTGATTATTACTTAAAATTTCAAGCTAAAACTCCATTTGATGTCACATCAAGCTACAAGCTTAATGTTAAAGTTGTAGATATAACACCACCAGTTATTAAGGGAAACAGCTCAAGCACATATGAAGCATACGGGCCAGCTTTAAGTTCAAATCAAATTCAGTCAATATTAACAGTAACTGATGATGTTGATGGAAATATTCCTTGGCAAAATTTAGTAGTTCTTGAAGATACTTTTATAAATAAGAAAAATGTTCCAGGAACTTACCATATTACCTTTGAAGCAAAAGATTCCGCAAACAATAGATCAACATTTACACACACAATCACAATCACTGATACTACACCTCCTACTATTAAAGGACCATCAGTTTTTTATCGTGATATTAGTGAAGGACTTATGTCTACTGAAGAAATCTTAACGCTTTTTACTGCTACTGATTTAGTTGATGGGCCAGTCGCGGTAACATTAAAAACTCCTCCACATACTGTAGCCTCAGGAAAACATTTAATTGAAGTAGAAGCAAAAGATTCATTTAATAATGCAAAAACCGCTAAATTATATTTAGTTTATATTGATAATAGTCTTCCTAATATAATTTCTTCTCCTTTAGTTATTTCAAAATCTGAATTTGAAAATATGACAGAAGAAGAAATAAAGGCTTGGATTATTGAAAACACAGGGGGAGAAAATATTGTCATCCTTAATAATGAGGCTTCATTTGATAGTGAAGGCAAAGTTTATTTTTCTTATGATTTAAACGGGAAAACTCATTATGGAATAATAGAGGTAAAAACAAAGAAAAATATAATTCCTTTTATAATTGTCGGCAGTGTTATTGTTTTAAATGGAATTGGATTATTTATTTATTTTAAGAAAAAGAAATTTTAGATAAAATTAATTTCTTTAAAAAAGACTAAAAATAGTTTATACTATACTAGGTGATAAGATTTGAAAAAAGAAAAGAAGTATTTAGTATATATTTTACTATTTTACGTCCTTAATATCTTAAATACATATTTTGTTACTACGGCTAAACTAAACCGCTATCTAACAAGTTTTACAAGAACCGTTAGATTAGAATTAAACGCGATAATTGGTAATTTTGGCGTTCTTACAATAATTCTTTTTCTAGGGTTTTCTTTCATTAAAACATACAAAAAAAGGTCTTACTATATGATTATAGTAACCTTTTTACTTAATTTACTAATCTTTCTATTAGGAATATTTTCTAAGTATTATCAAACAATATTTTCTTTATATGAAATGACATTATTTAAAAATCCAGCTCAAGCACTTGGTTTAACGATTGTGTTTGAATCTTTAAAAGAATTATTTTTATATTATAGAATTATAGTATTCGCTCCTACAATTATTATGATTGCTTATCATTATTATTTAAAATTTAAAAAAGAAGATTTTTATGATGAGCGAAGAAGACCTATTTTTAGTAGCCCTTTATTAAACAATATTATCGTTATTGCAGGGCTTATTTTATCAATGGCTACATTAAGTATCTTTAACGTTTCGATGACCTCGAATTGGCGTATTTTCGCTGAAAGACCTTTATATGGCGTTCAAAACTCAGGGTTATATAATTATTATTTTGGTCAGTTAATGGGCTTTAGATATGATGATGAATACATCATTGAAATTAATCCTAATGATTTTAAAGAATACAATAAAAATAAAGAAAATTATACTAATTTATGGGGAGAACCATATTCAAATAAATTAAATATTTTAGATGCGAGCACTGTTATTTTAGATGAAAGTATTGAAACTCAACAATTAAATGGAATTTTTGAAGATAAAAACTTAGTTCTTATTCACTTAGAATCATTTAACTCTTTTCTTTTAGAAGAAAGGGGTCTTTTTGATGAGACTTATTTCCCTTTTTTAAAGAGTCTTTTAGAAGAGTCATATGTTTTAGAAAACTTTTATACTAATGTTGGTCTAGGAACGAGTAGTGATGCGGAGTTTTCCGTAATGACTGGTTTACATGTAACTGGTAATACAACACTTTATTGGAAGTATCATGATAATAATTATACCTTTGATGCCTTACCTAAATTATTTACTGATAGAGACTCTTATAGTTTTCATGGTGATGTGGCAGAGTTTTATAATAGGGTTCCTGTTCATGAAGAAATGTTTGGTTTTAAAGCTTATTATTATTTTGATAGAGAAGAAGAATATGTTCCTGGAACTAAAAATGGGTGTTATTTATTTAAAAACCAAGAAACATCAACTCCTGATGCACCTTGGGTAAGTGATAAGGCTTTATTAAGTTGGGCAAAAGAAGTGTATGACCGCCATAGTGAGAAGAAGCTATTTTTATATCCAATTAATTATTTGCCACATACACCTTTTTTGTATGATGAGTTTGCGAGCACGCCAAGATTTACTAAGGCTGATGTGAATATTGATACAGTATCATTAAGATATATTAACTATGAAGCCTCTTTAGAAAGTTATTTTAGAAACTTTATAGAAATAGCTAAAACAATGAAAAATACAGTTTATATTTTTTATGGGGATCACGGTAGTGGAATAATTCAAAAAGACTTTGAAACTATTTTAGGTTATGATACACCTCTTAATCCATTTGAGTATAATAGACAAATGTTAAAAACACTCGCGTTTATTTATGTTCCAGATGATAATGATACTGAAAGTGAAATACCTAGAGGATTATTAAAAGGAAGACAACCTAAAGTAAGAAGCCAAGTTGATATTTATAGAACAATTATTGAACTTTTCGACTTAAAAGCTGATAATTATTACTATGGTGTTAATTTATTATCAGATGAATCAACATTTTCAATTGACACAAGAAACTTCTCAATTGTTACAGATGATTTTTATATTGTTGCAAAACGTTTTAAGAATTCAGAAATGACAGAGAAAAACACAATATTTTATAATGACAATCCTCGCATAAGTTCAGATGAAATTCTTGAATATGTTTATCTTTATAAACAAAGAGTGGATAAAGCACTAAGAAATAATGTTCACTATTTACTTAGAAATGAGGAATAACTTTTTTCTTGGTTGACAATTAGTAAAAAAGAGTATATAATCTTTTTTGCTTGCGGATGTGGCGGAATTGGCAGACGCACTAGACTTAGGATCTAGCGCCCTCGGGCATGCAGGTTCAACTCCTGTCATCCGCACCAAAGTAGATGTAAACGGCTTATAGAAGCCGTTTTTTCTTTAATAGTTATGTTTTTGTAAAATCATAATAATTTGATAAAACATCTTTATTTTTAGGGAACAAAATGTTATAATATGTTTATAAAAGTTCCCTAAAAGGAGGGTTATTATGAATAATGTTAATAATATTCAAAACTTATTGCAATCTAAGGCTGAATATCAAGCAAGATTAAATTTAATACCATATAAAGGAACCGTTGAAATAAAAGAAATCAGTGGTAAAAAATATTTATATATTAGAAAACGCGAAAATAATAAACTAAGATCTACTTATGTTGGCCTATATTCAGAAGAACTCCACCAATTATTGCTTAAAGGTGTTAGAGATGCAAGAGTTTTAGAAAGAAAAATTAAAAATATAGAAAAAGAGTTAGACACTCTAGGGTATAGTGAAAAAGAACTTCAAGAGCATGTTCTTTTAAATTTGGAATTTGCGAGAGTTAATATGAAACAACTGATATATGATCAAGCAATACTAGAAGGGATTGCAACCACATTTCCTGATACCGAAAGAATCTTAGAAAATGCTAAAATTAGTAATATTAGTGCTAGTGATGTTCAAAAGATATTAAATTTAAAACACGCTTGGGAATTTATATTAAATAAAGATGTAATTCAATCACCAACTAATTACTATTTGTCTCAACATATAGCTAAATTAGTTAATCAAGGTTTCTTTATTGATGGAGGTAGAATTAGAGTTTTTCCAGTGACAATAGGAGGAACATCGTATATTCCTAAAGTTCCTTATGAACATGAAGTAAAAGAAAGTATTGATAATATTATTTCAAATAGCATCAATGATGTTGATACAGCAATTAATCTCATTTTATATATGATGAAATCTCAAATATTCAATGATGGTAACAAAAGAACTGCGATAATTTTTGCTAATCATTATTTAATTGGTAAGGGTAAAGGGTTAATTATAATACCTGATAATTTAGTGGAAGAATTTAGAAAATTACTAATTAATTATTATGAAGGAAATGATACTGATTTAATAAAAGAGTTTCTATTAA
>JAAZKC010000064.1 GCA_012800005.1 Acholeplasmataceae bacterium
TAACTTATTACTCTATTGCAGCTATTATGTTATTATTTTTATAACAATTCAGACATTCCAACAAAGGGATTAACCAAAAATGGTTAGTCCTTTTCTTTTAACTAACGTTATTGACAACTAAAATAATATATGATAACATAAACCTACCATAAAGAGTGTGTAAGGGACTGCCCCAATGACCACACAGCAACCTACCATAAGGCAAGGTGCTAAAGGCAGAGCGATGGTACTTTAAGTTTTTACCCATCGTAGCGATGGGTTTTCTTTTTAATCTTTATTTTTTTACAATTTAAAAAAAATTAAATTAAAGAAAAATTATTTGAGAGATTTTAAAAATGGTTATGATATATGGTAAAATTAGGGTAAGAATATGTTTTATAAATAATAAAGAAGTTGTATATTATGGAGAAAAAAGCATTTACATGGATTCCTTTTTATAAGGAACTAGCCAGTAGGCTTATAGAATTGAAAAATTCAAAGGATGTAATACTTAAAGCTATTTCAAAAGCTTATGATGATGCAGGATTTAAATATCCGCTTGAAAGAAAGTTGCCTGATGGTACTATAAAAAGAGCAATTGACATCGATCCCTTTACATTTTATGGGATTATCAATAGATCTCGCACAGCAATTTCTAATAAATTAAAAGTTTTAGAAAATCTTAAACATAGCCTATCACTTCATTCAGAAGTACCAACCGATTTAGATGGAGTTCCGACAAGGATGCCATTAAGAGCTTGGTTTGTTGGTTGGGAAATTTATGATAGGGATTCAGGGAATGCTAATGTTGACTTGTTGTGGGAATTCTTTGAGGTAGCCGTTAAATTTGCTGATGGTGATGATTCTCAGAGAAATAAATTTAATCATTTATTTGTTGAGTGTAATAAAATAAATAATGTTGGTTGGGGTCTAACATTTGGCCTTTATTGGATTAGGCCAGATTTTTACCTAGGGTTTGATGAAAATACTCGTAATTATTTATTACAAAAAGGGGTAATCGATAAGCAAATCATAGATTCTATCCAAAAAGAATTAGGTTTATATTTAGAAGTTTGTTCTAACATCAAATCAAACTATAAAAAAATTGAACCATCAATAAATTCATTTTATGAAATATCATCAGTTGCATGGATTTATGCAGAAAGCAAGGCAGAGCAAAAAAAATCAAGAATTAAATCAGATTGGGCGCCATTTTATAAAGAGTTATCGAAACGATTACTCGATTTCGTTAATAACAGGGAAGAATTATTAGAAAAACTTAAATTTCAAAACATTCTTGGGAAAAGGCTTTATAAAACATTAGCAGATGAAGAAGGTAATCTTGTTGATATAGATCCATTTACCATTTTTGCACTGGCAAATAGGGGAAGTTGGCCTAATAAAAAATTATTAGAACAATATAAAGATGCACTTGAATTAAGTTGTGATATTCCAAACAAATTTGATGGTGTTGCTTTATTAGTAAATCCTGTTTTTTACAATCGATTAGAAAAAAGAGGACCAAATGATATTGATAATCTTTGGGAATTATTCAAAGCATCATTAATTTATGCGGAAGAACAAGATGAAGAATCA
>JAAZKC010000065.1 GCA_012800005.1 Acholeplasmataceae bacterium
CAAAATCTGCGGCAAACCCTAATCCATACAACACACTAGAAAAACTAGTTGATGAATGGAATAAAACACAAGATAAAACTATTTCAATTTTGGCATTTCCTTTTTTACATCCAAAAAGTGTCAAACTAAATAATAATGTGATGATTATAAAACTTTTTTTAATCATTTTTTTCATTTTTTTATCTCCTTTTTCACTTTATTTCGTACTACAACTTTATTTAATCCAAATCTTTTAACATGATACATATCAGTCCAAATATTTTCTGTTATGCCATTACTTGACAAATCTTCTACCGCACCATTACCATATTCGCCTGTAAATGTATGAACACCTGTATATTCTGGTTCTTTACTTATATGGTGAAAAGGTCCCATCATATTTCTTAAATTACCTAAAAGTTTTACAACTAAAGAATTTTCCCCCTTTTTTACGTAAGATGTAACTTCAATATATATATCACTATCAAATGCACCTACTTCAACACCGTTAATAAATACTATTGCACCAGAACCATCAAATGATAAAGAAAGTTCAATTAACCCACTCAAATAATCAAATTTGCCTTCATATAGTAGATTTCCAGTATAGAAATAACTATCTTGTAGTGTAATATCACCGATTGTCTTATTCTTTTGTTTTGTTAAAGTAAATGGACCTTCTACTGTGATAGCTTTTTCATCTTCAAAAGTTTTTCCACTATTATAAACATCAAATTTGCCGCAAATATATATTTGTTCAATATGTGAAGAATAGCTAAACTTATTTCTTACCGAATCATGGACATCATTGATATCAAATTCCATATTTAATGGGTCAATATTGTAACTTATTTCAATAAAATTATTACCTAACTTAACATTATCAGAAATATCTACCAATACTAAACTTCTATCTTTAAATCTATTTCCAAATAATGGTTCTCCTGTCCTCCATAAAACTTTATTATTCACACGAAATTCAAACATCCCTTTATATTCAAAAGCAACTTGTAATTTAGTTAATATTTCAGTATTAAATTGATAAATTACTTTTGCGGTTATTTTTTTATTAGTATAATTTGCTTCATCGAAAAGTTGTTTTAATATTTGAACTGTCGGAAGTAAATCTATTTTTTTATCTTCATATTCAACTTTTGCACAATCAATAACTAAAATATTATCATCAGTGTAGTCAATAAAATTCATAACTATTTCTTCTTTTCGTTCTGTGAAAGTTGTTAACATAACTTGCATATCCTTAGAAAATTTATAAAATTTCAACTCACCTGATTTAATAGATAATGTTCCAATAGTATCTTTTTCATTTAAATATAATGTTTTAGATGTCTTATTATTAGAAATAATATCAATTTCAAATATTGAGCCACTAACATTTATTTTTATAAAACCATCAATTGTATTATTTGATTTATTGAATACACTAAAAATTAGATTACCTTTATCATAATTAACTTTTACTATTAAGTTTGGAATTGTCTTGCCATACTTATCAACAATATGCACATGTCTTTCAATTTGATTTGCTAACCAATATTTTTCTAAAATCCTTTCTCTTTCTTGTAAAACTGCTGATACGATTTTCGTTAATTCCTTTTTAGGGATATCTGATTTAACACCTTCTAAATACTCTGGAAATCTTTCAAATTGAATGATAATACCACCTTGGGAATGAAACTCTTTAAGTAATTCTAATGTTTTTATATTTATTCCTGTTTGTTCTGGTAAAAGCACTATACTATATGAACCTTTATTTACTTTGAATAAACCATTTTTTATTTCGCCATATTTTTCTATTAGCAATTCGTCACCAATATCATATTGAATTTGTAAATTTAAAAGCATTTCTATTACTTTTCTATAATTAGATGATACGATTCTTTGCTCAAGAGAAAATATTTTTTCATATAACGTACTATTAATTGATGATATTACTAATACATCAGCTTTATACTCTCCAAGCATAGTTAACTTACCACTATTTTCAACCCATTTACTAAAATAATGAAAATACTTTTCCCAAGGTTGTTGATTAGAAATAAACACTGGATAATCTCTTTTTCTAATTCCTCCTAAACTTGTCATAGAAATTGACATACATGGATAATTAATGCCAAAACTTAAATGATAACCCCATATTTTTTTTAATTCTTGAAAACTAACACCATTACCCGTACACGCAAATGTTTCACTTAAGATTCTTTTTCTTTCCCATTGTGCCGCAACACTTTGAACCTGTTTCATAAGCAGTGGTGCATTTAACCTATTACCTAGTGAATCTATACCAGGTAGGGTCATATATTCATAATGTGGCATAACACCTGTATTGGATGCCGCTTGAATAACTAATCCCTCTTCACCAGCAAAATGGCCGGTAAAAATTAGATTATTATTACTACACCATTCGCTAATTCGTCTAGTATAATTTTGAGTAAACAAATACCTTACTGTTTTGTAGTAATCATATCGGTATTTTTTAGCATTTTCGTTATTTTCTTCCATAAACAAAAGTGGTAACTTTTCTAAATAATCGTATCCGTTTATTTTTTTAAACATACTTTCAATTTCGGTACTCCATGCTAATGAACTAACATGTATTTGTGGTTCATCTGTAAAGACACCTTTTATAGTCCTTCCAAATTCATGTTGAAAATGTTTTTTATATACTTCATGAGTTACTTCTATAAACTTGTCAGTTACTTTTGGATTCAGTAAATCAACATAAGGAGGTTCAACTTTATAATAAATAAATAATTCAGCTTCTTTTAATTGGGCAAGTTGATAATTTTCGCCAACTTTTTTGTATGAGGCAATAATTCTACTTTGATCTACTTCTTCAAAATTACTTGTAATGCACAGATGTTTAATGATATAATCTTCGCCATATTCTGAAACTAGCCCACCTGCAAAGCCGCTTGGCCAACCTTGTTCATCGTATATCCAAACTTCTATATTTTTCTTTTTGCATTCTTCAATAACAAACTTATATGCTTCAAACCAACGTTTTCCTAAATATTCAGTGTTTAATCCCGCCCTTGCGTGAACAAAAACACCACCAATACCTTGTTCATAAAACCACTCTAAACTACTTTTGAGCTCTTCATCAGTCATATCGCTATTCCAAGCCCAAAAGACTGTCGGTTTAAACGTAATATTATTCATCTTCATAATTAATTAATGCTGCATTTAAAACCATTGCATAAATTCTATGTAGATAATCATTTGGGTGGTTGATATTATTTGCTGTAAAATCTGCATAGTTTTTATTTTGAAGTAACATTTTGTGAATCGCCCCCACATCTACAGCAATAACTCCTTCATATTCGTTAGCTATTTCATTTAATTGACTATAATAATTTGTCCCTTTACCAAATTGAACTGCATCTTCATTTGTTTGCGCTCCACCTATTAGAATAAATTCAACAGTTTTGTTTGATGCTTCTCTAATATCATTAATAATTGTTGTTATATTATCCTTAAATTTTGATTCTTT
The DNA here is from genome assembly GCA_012800005.1 of Acholeplasmataceae bacterium. Lineage (GTDB taxonomy): Bacteria > Bacillota_I > Bacilli_A > Acholeplasmatales > UBA5453 > DUQU01. The sequence continues at coordinate 3,491 of JAAZKC010000065.1, forward strand.
CATATATAAAGTTGAATCATTAGTCCCAAATAAAATTAAAACTAAATCAGGTGTGTATCCAAAATCAGGATTATATGCTCTAGTTAATGCATTTTGTCTGCCCCAATCAGATGTTGTTCCTCCTTTAGCGGCTGAAAGTAATTCAATTTCACTTTTGTAGTTAAATTTAAGTTCGCCAGCAAATAATTCAGGAAAAGATTTACCAAATGGTTCAATTCCCCAACTAACATATTGACTGTTTGGATCTCCATAAACACTTATTAATTCACTTCCAGATGCATTACATCCTGTAGAAGTGCTAGCACCATAAACAACAATACTAAGAGGGTTCCCTTTATTTAATATTTTCATTGTATTAGGCATTTTATCTCCTAAATATGGTATTTTATAATTAACAGCATCATTTTTATCATATTCATATGTCACAAATATTTGTTTTTTAAAGATAAACGCAGACTCTGTATAGAGAACTTTATCATAACCTTTTTCTATACCATATTGAGATGCTGGTTGAGTGCTGAGGCCTTCATTTTCTGGCATATTAATGCCATATAAAACCTCTTTTTTTAAATAAGGCATCTTTGAATCTTTTGTTCTAATGATTTTATTTTCTTCTATTACATAGTCTTTATTTTCAACATATTTTATTTGAAGTGAACTATCTTTTATGCTAATAATTTTTTTAGGTATAAAAGCTAATGTGCCAAAACATTCATTATTTTCTTCAACAATCAAAACTGATTCATCTTTAATGACATTATTTAACCAAAAAGGTTCTGAATCTCTAATTTTTAATTCTTCATTTTTTTTACATCCAAACATAATCATTGCCATAATTAAACATAATACCATTAACATTGATTTTTTCATGTTAAATTCTCCTTTTCTAAACAATTAACTTCAACTACACAGTTTTCTATAATTTTATACGTTTTAAATTCATATTTATTTAAAACTACATTAAATTTTAGTGAATTGTCATTAAAATCAACAATTGTTTTTTGAACGTCAATTAACGGATTAAATAGTCTTATGATAATTCCTTTTTTGTCAAATGACTCTTTCACAGCCACCAATTGAATATTTTTATTATCCAATGTTATGAATGGATTAGGCTTTTTGCCTGATCCTGTTGGAAAATAATTTAAAACAAATGGCCTTTGATGATTAATTAAACTTATAAAATCTAGGCTTTCAAGAACTTCTTTTGTTTCGCCAGCATAAATTATAAAGGTAAATTTTCTTTCACCAATATCAATTCTGGAGTTAAAGCGGTCTTTTTTTAACACTTCTCTATCATCAATTGGATGGGCACAATATCCGCTACTATTAATTAGTGTTTGGTTAATTGAACCATTTATACAATCTGAGCCATAGTTACCAAAATTAATTAATCCTAAAGTTTTATCTCTATCAGTAATATATAAATATTCCTGTGCAACCTTTTCATTGCCATCAGCTGGCATTTCGTTTATTCCAAAAGCTGTTTTTCCGTAGTATTTATCATTTTTTAAAGTTGTTGGAATAGATAACTTAATCTTGACATCTCTTTCTAAATTTAATAAAGTCATATCAATTTTGAATAACTTACCTTTTTTAGGAATAATATAATTTAAAACTAGTTTTGATTCATTAAATTTGAAAAATGCTTGAACAACAGTTCTAATTTCTCCGTCTTCAATTATATTAATATTTTTCCCTGATGAAACATCAGTAAATTTTTTAACTTCTTCATCAGTCATTAATTTAAATGAACCTAATTTAGTCTTATTATCATCATAGAAAAAGCCCCAAGGATCATAATTATTTAAAGTGAAGTTAACATTAATTTGATTTTCCAAATATTCTTTGCTATCTATTATTAAACTCTCAATCAAGCCAGTATTTTTATTAATAGATACCTTTAGAGTTCCATTATCAAAAAGGTATTTTTGTTCTATTTTTTTAGATTTTACCGGTTTTAAAACAGTAAAACAACTAAACCTTTCAATAGAAAAAGGAGTTAATTCTGAATCAAAGACGACTTTTTTGCGCCAATCTAATGGTAAATTACTTGATTCTTTTTCAATTTGTGATGGAATTAATTTGTCTTTATGATAAACCTCTATATCATAAAAATCAGTTAAACTTCGATTTTGATCGGCAAGCATAAATTCACACTCAATAGTAGTTTTAACTTTATATGGGTGTAGATTATAAACAAAAACCGGATATTCCCCATCTTTGGCCTTTTCTTGACCTTTTGTCAGTACCATAAAGCTTTGCATTTTAACTCTCTGTGCTTCTTCAATACCATGCCCGTAAACTCTTATGGCTGCATCCTCACCTTCTTTTATATCAGTACCAGGTAGGATATCATGAAATTGATTAAACAATAAATCTTCTTCTATTTTTAATAATGCTTCACTTGGATATTTCATTCCATTAAAATGGGCATGCATCGCCATTTTTTCTGCACTGAATAGTTCATTTTCGAGTCTTCTATTAAATTGTTTCATTAGAATTTGTGATGTATATGCTCCTCTATTAAAAAGTGGTAAATAATCGATTGTTTTTAGTTTATTCTTATATTTGAACACTTCTTTGAAATAGCGTTCAGGTGTAGAATGAATGAACTCAATATGTTTATATTTGTTTGCGAGTTCACTAATGATTTTATAATCTTGTCTTGAAGGTCCTCCACCATGATTTCCTACTCCCCACAAAAATAATTCATTTTTAACTTCTGAAGTTTTATTTAAAAATGGTAATAATTTTTTGTCTACTTGTCCTAACAACGAATTATATCCATCATTTACTCTCGCAACCACTACTTCACTATTGTTAAATCCTTTCCAAACCATGCTTACTTCATCTTCATTTGCCGGCGGGCGATGTATTACATATGAATCATAACCTGCATCGTTTAATATTTGCACTAACCCTCTTGTATGTCCAAATGAATCAAAATTAATAGCTGTAGTTGGTCTTTTAAAATTTTCAAATTTACTTTCAAAATAATTAAGCCCTTTTGTAATTTGTCTTATAAAACTTTCACCTGTTGGCATATTACAATCTGGTTGTATATACCAACCTCCCATAATATGCCATTTTCCTTCTTTAACTAATTTTTGTATTCTTTTAAACAATGGTGGATCATACCTCTCCACCCATTCATATAAAAGTGCTTCATTGTGACAAAAAATAAAATTATCAAATTCTTCACAAAAATCCGCTGCTGCCGAAAATGTGGTTATCGCAACACCAACACCTTCTTGCCACTCCCATTGCCACACTGGATCAATATGTGCATTTGATACTAAATGTATTTTCTTCATTTTTTCTCCCCTTTTAATGATTCTAACAATTCATTTTTCATTTCATAACTGATTTTACGATTAGCCACCATTTGAACAATAATATTACCAATTGCGGTTGCTTCAACTGGTCCTAAAATAATTTTTTTGTTAATATGTTTTTTAGTAAGTTCATTTAAAAGCCTATTTTGAGAGCCTCCTCCTACAATGTTTAATGTTTCATATTTTTTATTTGTAATCTTTTCAATTTCTTTTATTGCATTGAAATATGATTTTGCAAGTGAGTTATATACTAAGTAATACAATTCTCCAATGTTATCACATGGACGCATATTGTTTCTTTTTAAATAATTTTCAATCGCTTTTGTCATTGATGATGGATTTAAAAAACTTTTATCGTTCACATCAATTACATCATTATAGGTATTATTTTTTTCAGCTAATTCAATGATTTTTTCTATTGAAACTAATGGATGATTTTCTTTTTTAACTTGTTGTATCATCCATAGACCCGTTATATTTTTTAGTATTCTATATTCACAATTAAAACCCAGTTCATTTGTAAATCCTAATTCATAAGTTGATTTTTCAATAGAATAGTTTGATAAAGTAGCCCCAATTAACGACCATGTCCCACTAGATAAATATAAAGTGTCATTATTAGCCCTTGATGCTACTACTGCACTTGCGGTATCGTGTTGACAAACAGCAATTAAAGTTGGTCTAAAACCAATCTCCTTAGAAATGTCTTCTTTGAATTTTCCAACAATACTGCCTGGTTTTACTATATTAGGAAAATTTTCTTTAGTAAGACTTAAAATATTTAATAATTTCTCATTAATATTTTTACTATCTATATCTAATAATCCAGTTGTTGAAAATATTGTTGCTTCATTATATAAAATGCCCGTAAAATAATATGCTAGATATGAGGATAACATCACGACTTTCACATTGCGTGTTAATTTATGATTCATTTTGTCATGATACAATTGATATATGGTGTTATAAGATTGTGGTTGAATGCCTGTCATCTTAAAATAATCAATTCGATTTATTTTTTTATGAATTTCATTAAAAGGTTCTTTTGTTCTATTATCTCTATAGGAATAAACATCTAAACATTGACAATTTTCATCATCTAACAAACAATAATCAACACCAAAAGTATCAATTCCAACATATTTTGGAATTTTGTTAATTTTATTACAAATTTTCAAACCAATTATTATTTGGTCTATTAAATTATTTAAATCCCAAAATAAATGATTATCTTTATTAATTATTTTGTTTTCAAAACGGTATATTTCTTCAATATGCAATTTGTCATCTAATAAATAACCTAAAATAATTTTTACACTTGAAGCACCAATATCAATTGCTAAATAATAATCATTCATTATTCTAAAAATTCATAACTAACATTTTCAAGTTTATAAAATTCAGCTATTTTTATTAATTGTTCGTTTGTAATATTATTTAATTCTTTATACATTTTACTTATTAAATACATTTTTGCTGATTTTTCAACTGTTTCTAATAAGCCAAAAACATCGTTTAATGTGCTGCCAACACCATAAATACCATGCATTGGCCAAACAACAAGTCGATAATCTTTGATTTTTTTGGAAGTCGCAATTCCAATTTCATTGGTTCCTGATACCATCCATGGTATAACACCAATTCCTTCAGGAAAAACAATAATTGACTCTGTCATGGTTCGCCACAATGATAAAGTAAACGCCTTATCATCCAGTTCATGCATATGAGACATAGCAATTATATTATCAGGATGGCAATGCATAACTATTCTATTTTTTGAATCAACTTTTAAACGCGCTGCATGAACCATAAGATGAGTTGGTAGTTCTGAGGTAAAATGATTATTTCCTTTGTATCCCCATAATAAAAATAATTGCTTACCATTTGGGGCAACTTTAAATATCCCTAATGTAGACTCAGGATTATCTTTAATATTACGAAAATAACTTCCTGTTGCTGTCGCAATAAAATACTTACAAGCCAGACTACTTATATCAAAAGTTAAATCAATAACTCTAATAACTTTATCGATGTCTAAATACTCTTTTAAATCGCTTTCTTCAATCATAACCGAAATATTACTAGAGTTTTTTTCTGCCCAACCAGATTGATAAATTAACTGAGTAGTTTTAATCAAATCCTTAAACAACTGAAAATCATAAATATTTTTCATATTTCATCTATCCTTTTTTTGTTGTGTTTTATTTTACCAATATTTTAAATTATATGATATAATAAAGTCAACAATTTGAGCAAATTATGACAAATAATTATTTTTTGCATTTTTTTTCGCTCATATTATGATTATTTCATCAATAAAGGAGGGTTATAAATGTTGATAAATACTCGACATCAAAAAATTCTTGATATTGTCAGAGAACATGTGACGATACCAACTCAAAAACTAGCAGATATGTTGTACGTTAGTTCAGCCACAATTCGAAGAGATATTGCATATTTAGATTCGAGAGGATTGATAAAAAGATCACATGGTTTTGTAACTTCTATTTATTCAACTCAAACTGAATTTACTAATTTCCTTAGAGTTCAAAAACAAGTTCCGGAAAAAAAGAAAATTGCCGAAAAATGTTTTGAGTTTTTAAAGAATGACTGCACATATTTTCTGGATTCTTCTACAACGGTTAGTTATATTATCCCATATTTTTCTAAACTTAAAGGGTTAACAATTATAACTAATGGATTAGATACAGCTCAACAACTTTCAGCATTAACACAATTTAATTTGTTTTTAACATGCGGTTCTATATCTTACTCTACTAACTCAACTATTGGTTCAGATACTGTAGACTATATTAATAAATTTAACAGTCACATTTTTTTATTTTCTTGTAATGCTATTTCCGTTGAAGGCGGTATTACCGAAACAAACTATGAACAAATGAGAACTAAAACAGCTATGCTAAAAAAATCAAAAACGACCATTTTAGTTGCAGATCATACTAAATTTGGAAAACTAGCATCTTTTAAAACTTGTGATTTTTCTGATATTGACATTTTAATTACCGATAAAGCTCCAACAAAAAATTTTATAAAAGCATCAGAAGAAAATAATGTCAAATTAGTAATTGCCGATTAAGTTAAAAAAATATTTTAAGAATAAAGAAACCATTGTTTAGGTGTTGTTGCTCTAAAATAATGTTTTTTAATGGTTTAAAACATACTATCGTCTTTTTTGTATTTGGAAAATCTTGATTAGCAGATATTTATTGTGTTAACATGGTAACTACATCTTTGTAAAAGCGATTTACCTTTTGTCAGTTTTATTTCCTCTCGAATATTAATTATACTTTTTTATCATTAAGATGCTTAAAATCAATAATCAAGTAGTTAATTAAAGGTGCTATTCAATAAGGTTCGCAGTTGTTGCATTGATTCTATCACAACATTGATACCCTCTTTCTTTTAATAATAATTTTTTTTCAGTCACATTTTGGTTCTTTTACCACAATAACGTCAACAATTTAAGCGAATTATACCATACAGAGTTATATATTGTTGTTGTTGCTTTTTTTCAATCATTTTTTAAACAAAACATTTACATTGTCGTTAATTTTGTGAATAGCTAATTTAATTTGCTATTTAAGCAGAAAAAGAGTAAAATTTAACTCGTGAGGTGTTATTTATGGGTATTACCTTATTGAGAATTAGTCTATTAGTTTTAGGATATTTATTAGGTTCAATTCCAAGTGGATTATTAGTTGGAAAAACATTTTTAAAAATAGATTTAAGAGAACATGGCAGTAAAAATATTGGTGCTTCTAACGCAATTAGAGTAATGGGGCTTAAGTTAGGTGCCTTAACATTATTTTTAGATGCGTTTAAAAGTGCGATTATCGTAATTTTAGTTAAGTATTTAATTCCAATTGGTATTGAAGACTTTAATTTAATTACTATTAATAATTATGTTTTAGATATTTCTATCTTTTATGGGGTTGCGGCAATTATGGGTCATACATTCCCTATCTTCCTTAATTTTAAAGGTGGAAAAGCTGTTGCGGCAAGCTTAGGTGTAACATTAGCATTAACACCAATTCCAGGAATTCTTTGCTTAATAACTTATATTTTAGTGGTAGTTATTACTAAATACGCAAGCTTAGGATCAACTATTGCGGCATTAGTCGTTGGCATTTCAACTACACTACAACTAATAATTACTAAAACACTAAATGAAAATATTGTCTTAATTGTTCTTTATTGGCTATTAATAATCTTTATTTTCATAAGACATATCCCAAATTATAAAAGATTAATTTACGGAACAGAAAACAAAATGTATTTCATTAAGAAAAAAGAAAAGGATAATTTTTGAGGTTATCCTTTTATTTATGTTGCTCCATCGAAGCCATGATTTGTCTAACTTGTTTTTCTGATGGGGTTCTTCCCATTTGACGTAACATCGCTCTAACCATATTTTCATTCATTGGTGGGTTTTTCTTTAAATAGTTTTTAAACCATGCCCTTGCCACAAAGAAACCTAGTATTAAACCTACTATAAGTGCTCCAATGATTGAAACGATTGCTACCCATAATTTCATATTTATCAACTCCTAGCTTTTATTGTATATTAGTTTCCGCTTTTTTTCAAGGATTAACATATTATTCCTTTTTTATCAAAAAGATATTTATAATAAAAATAATTTAAGGCATTTTAACCTTTACATTTTCATTTAGTTACTATAAAATTATAGTATAAGGAGTTGAAAAGTATATGCCAAGATGGATTAATGAAGATTGCATCGCATGTGGTTCATGCCAAGCTGAATGTCCAGTTGACTGCATTTCAGAAGGCAATATTTATATAATCGATGAAGATTGCTGTATTGACTGCGGTGCATGTGAAGAAGTTTGCCCAGTAGGAGCAATAAGCGAAAGATAGAAAAAAGCACGTCGGTGCTTTTTTTTATTTACTAGGAAATCCTACTTGCGTTACTAGTAATATGTATACTATGACTATATTATGTATATGTCCCATTTTTGTTATTTTATTACACTTTAAAAAATTAATTTTAAGCTAACTATGTGAAATTATTTCGCTTTTTTATATCCTTTCATAAATTAAGATTCTTTTAATCCCATATGTTTTATCTTTAGTGATTTTATAGTTATCATGAGTTAATATTTTAGATGTCTTATCTCTTTCTAAAATAAGTGTTCCTTTATGTATAGATAACTTATCTAATAAGTCACTCATCACATCATCAGTAAAATTATATGGTGGATCAATAAAGATATAATCAAAATGGTTATCTTTATGTCTTTTTAAAAACTCTTTATAATCTAGTTTAGTAATTTTAGATTTTTCTTCTTCTTTTAGCGTTTTTGCGTTTTCTTTTACCGATTTATATGCCTCATTATCTAAATCATTAAAATAACACATTTTAGCGCCTCTGCTGATTGCTTCAAAGCCATATAATCCTGAACCACTAAACAAATCTAAAATAATTTTATTTTTTACATCAATCATATTAAAAACCGCGCCTCTTACCATTTGAGAAGTGGGGCGGGTTTTACTTGATAAAGAAATAAGTTTTCTATTATTATGGATTCCACCAGTTAAATATACGCTAATCATGAAAGTATTCTAAGTAACGCGTGATTATAATATTGTTTCGAGTAATATGTGCGTTTAGTCTTTAAAATGCCTAATTCGATTAAAAAACGATATCTTTTAACAATTGTCTTTGGTAAAACTGAAAATTCTTTACTTAATATTTCAGAATGAAGATAGATATATCTATGACTTCTTCTTAAAATTTCATGAAGACGTCTTTTTTGATAAATCGTATGTGATGATTTATCAATAATTGAGGCTTGTTTATGTTTAAGATTATTATAGCTTCTAATACTTCTTTTGGCGTCTTTTAATGCGTCTTTTATCGCTTCTAAATATTTAATTAAGAAAATATTAATATTGCCTTCTTTAATTGCTTTAAAACGGTATTTTTCAATATCTTCTAAATATTTAGATAAAGGAATATAATGAGGAATTCCCCCAAATTCAATTAAATATAAAATACTTACAAGTCTAGCAATTTCTTGATTACCAATTAAAAAAGGAAGATTTGCCATAATTTGATAATAAAGTAAAGAAGCCCTAATATATACTGAAATATCATCACGATACATAAAAAGTTCCATCTCATCCATATTATCTTGCATATGACTAACTGGTGGAGCAATATAACTTGCCTCATCAATATTTTTTCCAATAAAAGAAACTACTCTTCTAAATTCACCAGGATAAAAACGTTTATTTTTGTTAAAAAGGGCATGATGTAAATCTTTTAAAAAACGGTTAGAATAACTAAGTTTATTAATATGGGTAACTGCGTATTCATAAATCTCTTTCTTTTCTTTTAGCTCTTGTTTAAATAAATTAAAAGGAATTTCCGCATAAATATCCGCAAACGTTTGAATAACACCATTTAGCTTATAACTATAAAGCATTTCTTGATCTAATAGTAAATCTAGAAAAAATTTATTCGCTGGATTATCTAAAGGAAAAACATCTTCAATTTCTGAAATAAGTTCTCCTATTTTCTCATCCGTTTTACTAGTTATATAAAGTTCATTTAATGCGTACGGAAAAAAGGCTAAAACATCCTTTGAACCGTATTTAATCTTCTTATATTTGCCAACCATTTTTATCACCTTCACTTAATTATACAAAAAAAATACCGCTATTTCAAGCGTTTTCGTCTTGTTGTAGCGGTATTTTTGTTTTTCTTAAATAAAAACCCAGAAAGTAAGTAAGAACGAAAAAAGTAATATGTGGTAACGTAGACTTTGCTTCGTGATTCTCTATCGTAGAGCGTTCGAACCCCACAAAGGTTTCATTTCCGTTTCTAAAGAGTTGGGTTCTACCGGACTTTCTAGGCACTTTTAGTATAGCACTTTAAAACTGCTTTTTCAACCTTTTAATGTAAGCGTTTTCTGTTTCGCCCTTTTTAAAGCCGTTAACTTATTTTATTTTTTCCTTTAACAGTTTTAAAACATCTTCTTTTAATGGTGAATCTAAGGCATAATCAATTTGCGCTTCTAAAAAGCCAAGTTTAGAACCAATATCATAGCGCTTTGCTTTAATATCGTAAGCATAAACTGATTCTGTTTTCATTAATTTTAAAATTGCGTCTGTTAACTGGATTTCTCCACCATGACCTTTTTCTTGAGTTTCTAAAAGTTCAAAAATCTTCGGCGTTAAAATATATCTTCCACTGATTGCGCTTAAACTAGGTGCTTTTTCTGGTTCAGGTTTTTCTACAACACCTTTTAGTTTATACAAACCAGGAGAAACAACTTTTTCGGCATCACAAATTCCATATTTTCTCGTTTCATCAGGTTTAACTAACATTGTGCCCACAACTGATGATTTAACTTTCGCATATACATCTACTAACTCTTTAATCGCTGGCGGATTTCCTTTAAATAAATCATCACCTAATAAAACCGCAAATGGTTCATTTCCCACAAATGTCTTAGCGTGTAATATTGCATGCCCAAGACCTAATTGTTCTTTTTGTCTAATAAAATGAATGTTTGCTAAATTAGAAACTCTATCTAAAATTTCTAATTCTTCTTTTCTGTTTTTCTCTTTTAAAATTGTTTCTAATTCAACATTTCTATCAAAATGGTCTAAAATCGCATTTTTATAGTGAGAAACAATTATTAAAATCTCAGTTATTCCAGATTCAATCAACTCTTCAACGATTAATTGAAGCGTTGGGGTCTCAACAATAGGAAATAACTCTTTTGGGACCGACTTTGTTGCAGGTAAAAACCTCGTTCCATATCCTGCGGCAGGTATCACTGCTTTTTTAATCATCTTTTAAGCCTCCTTTTATAGTTAATAATATACCATAACTCTTACAAATACACCACCATATATAAGCATATCTAAAAGTAAATCTCTTAATTTAGATTCAATTAAATAATCAACATTTTTAGTATTAATAAATACTTCTAGTAAAACATAACCTTCTTTATTTTCAATAATGTTAACTTCATACTTTTTTAAAATTCCTCTTGCATCATTTAAGTTTTTAAAATGCATTGATGTGGCGATTATTAATGATTCTTTAATTTCTAACTCATCAAGTAAATGACTTAAATTAAGCGCTCTTTGAATAATATATTCATGATCATGTAAAAATTTATGTTCATAATAATCATTAGCTAAAGTGGTTGTTTTAATGTTTGTTTTAAACATTGAAGAGATCTTTGTTTCAACTTTTTCTAATGTTTTTATTCTATAAAACTCTAAATATAAATGCACAACTTCTTTTTCAAAAGCGTATGCTGTAAGCAAAACTTTTCTAAAGTTTAAGTAAACTAATAATTCTCCGCGTTTCTTTAAAAAAACTTCTTTGGGAACATCAATAGATATCTTTATACTTAACTTTTTATCTTCATTATAAATAAATGGTTCATATAGCGCATTCGCAGAAACCTCTAAGTTATACATCCTGTTAATATAATCATAAGACACATAAGTAATTCTAGTGTTATATAAATAAAACTCTGTTAGTAAAAGACCAATAAATGCTAAAGTTGTAAATGCGATAAAAATAATCTTAATTACATCAGAAAAATTGCTTAAAACAATAATATAAATAATTGCCGGAAACACACTCATCCTTACTACTCTAAATGAAGATGTGAAACCTTTTTTAGATAAAATCATAATAGTTACAGCTAAAACAATTTGAAAATAAATTAATAAAAGATTAATATCACCTAACCCACCAATTTGAATAATATTATTAATAGTAAAAATTAGTAAAAATATTAATAAAGTAAATAAAATAAGCGCTACTATTTGCCTTAATAATTGATAATATTTCTTTGTATAAAGCTTTCTTGTTTGCGGAAAATGATAAGAACTTTTAACCGCCTTTTTATATTCATTATAAGTCTTATATTTACCAAACAAAGGAATTTCATAAATTCTCGTTTGTTCAGGACTAAAACGTTTATCCATTAATGATTCTAACCCCGCAAGCGGATTTACCACCACAATAATCGTCATCACAAAGACAATAATTAACCTATACTTATCAGGAATTAAAAACCCTAAAACAATCGTTAAAACACCATAAATAAAATATACGATTAATCTGGATAAACCAAATAATAGATACACAAGTGCATAAATAAATAAAAAGCCACCACCTAAATAAACATACAAATGGTACGCCTCATCAAACGCTAAAAGACCTATTACTAAGCTAATTACTGAAATAAGCGATATAATTATAAAAATGACACTTCTTTTTCTCATAGTTTCATTATAAACAATAAGTGGTTAAATGTCTATTTTAAGAAGAAAAAAACACCTTCAAAATGAAAGTGTTCATTTTTATTTAGCAGCTAAAATTGCCTCAATTAATTCTGCCTTTTTAAGTGATGAATAACCTGTTAAACCTTGTTCTTTAGCAATTTCTCTTAACTCAGCAACTGTTAATGCCTCTAAGCTTGCTTTAGAAGGTTTAACTTCTTTTTTAGAAGTTTTTTCTTCTTTCTTAAGTTCTTCTTTAACTTCTTCTTTTTTCTCTTCTACTTTAGGTTCTTCTTTAACTACTTTCTTAACTTCAGTTTTAACAACTTTTTCTACCTTTTTAGGTTCTTTGCCTTTATTAGCAACTGCATTTTTAGAAAGTTCAATTAATTGTTTGAAACCTGCTTCATCATTTACTGCCATATCAGCTAACATTTTTCTATTGATTTCAACGTTTGCTAAAGAAAGTCCATGAATTAAATGAGAATATTTATAGCCATTTAATTTACAAGCAGCGTTAATTCTTTGAATCCATAATTTTCTAAAATCTCTTTTTCTAAGTCTTCTAGAAATATAAGCATAGTTAAGTGAACGCATTACTTGTTCATTAGCTGTTCTATAAAGAGTTCTTTTTGAACCAAAATAACCCTTCGCTAGTTTAAGTATCTTTTTTCTTCTTCTACGTGTTTGTACACCTGATTTTACTCTTGGCATAATTACTTACCTCTCATCTTTGAAGAAATAAGCGGTTTAATGCGCTTTGCATCTGTATGATGAACGCTTGTTTCTCCCCTTAATTGTCTATTTTGTTTGGTAGTTTTACTTGCAGCTAAATGGTTCTTATAAGCTCTACCACGTCTTAATTTACCTGTGCCTGTAACTTTAATTCTTTTTTTAAGGCCGCTGTGTGTTTTTTGTTTTGGCATAATAATCTCTCCTTACTTCTTCGTATTTGGGGCGATTGTCGCAAATAATTGTCTTCCTTCCATTTTAGGTTTAGCTTCAACAATTATATCATCGCCGAATTTTTCAATAAATCTATTAACAACTTCAAATCCTTGATCAGCATGAACAATCATTCTGCCACGGAATCGAAGGCTAATTTTCACCTTATCACCACGTTCAATAAACTTTTTAGCTTGATTAAATCTGGTTTCTAAATCATGATCTCCAATTACAGGAGATAACCTAATTTCTTTAATTTCAACCGTCTTTTGGTTTTTCTTAATTTCTCTTAAGCGTCTTTGTTGATCATAACGATACTTTGAATAATCCATTATTCTTGCTACAGGTGGCTTCGCGTTAGGCGCAACAATAACCAAATCAAGTTGCCTTGAATACGCTTCATGAATTGCATCATTTTTCTTCATTACACCCAACTTTTCACCAGTATCAGAAATAACTAA
>JAAZKC010000066.1 GCA_012800005.1 Acholeplasmataceae bacterium
ATTAAAATGAGTATCTGAAGCTGAAGAAGCCGAAGTTGCCAAAGGGTTTCCATAATACATATAAATTTCTGTTTCTCCAAGAGAGTTAATTCTAACTATTGCACTTGTTGAATTATAACTTTGAATTGTAAAATTAAATTCTTCTGTTCCTGCTTTATTAGTAAATATTAAATCGTCATAATCTTCTTGCATATTTTCTGAATAAGGAACTTCATATAAATAAGAGAAGTTCCCAACATTTGCTGTTAAATTAATTAATCTTTTAAACTCCCAGTCATTATTCCACCAAGCCCATTCATTTAAACGTTTACCGTGTGCAACAGGAATAAAATCTACTGATTGACTTATATCTTTTGAACCTATTATTTTCCATTCATATTCTCCAGCTTTTAATGTTTCAAAATTATATTCATTCCAAACTTCACGAGTTTTTTCAACCTTATCGTAACCAACTACTTCTTGAGTGCAAACTTCTTGACTTATTGGCTCTTTTAAAATTGGCTCTTTTAATGTATTGTTTGAAGTTGTTTCAACGAAAGAACAAACTTCTTTATATTGTGGAACATCTTCATAATAAGTTTCATTTTCTTTAATGTAGTATTGTGAATCAATTTCAACTTCTACGCCTTTTTTATTTAAGAAATATTTATTATCAAATAACTTTCCATCGGTATATAAAACAGCTTTACCTTTTGATTCACAATTAATTAAACATTGGTCTGTGTTTTCAGTTAAAGAATACTCGGCAATTCTATCCGTTTCAAACCAAAGCATTGTTTTAGATAATTGAATAACACCATATTTAGAATTAAAATCTTCCTTTAAAAAATCTGACATATCTTCCTTTAGTTCTGGAACAAATGTTTTTGAATTAGCAAAAGGGTTTAATTCCAATGCTGAAACTTCGGCTGAAACAAAAAGAGCAACAGCTAAAAAAATCATAAATAGAAAGCCGATTTTTGTTTGTTTATCCATTGTATTTACCATTAATATCCACCACTTCCAATTATTTTAAACTTCGCATAAATTATTATTCCAGTAATTGCAATTATTGCAACCAAAGAAACAATCATATTTCTTTTTAACCATTCAGTAAAAGGAAGATTCAAATCATTACTACCCCAAGTATCTGCAGCAGCCATATCATTTGTTTTTTCCCAAACCCTATCTACAGCATCCAACATATTTGGAAGGAACAACACCAGTATAAAAGCAAACATAATATACAAAACGATGAATACGGGGTTGGTGTCTATAAACCAAGATGAAATAAATAAGGTTATCACATTCACAAATAAGAATATTATAATCAAATAGTCAAAGAAATTATAAACCTTATCTACGGTCTTATCTGCTTCTTGAACTGCAGCAGGGGATGTTGTATTCATTTGGGTAAAGAAAGTCCCAGTAACTGTTCCAATTATTCTCATCATTATTGGGGCAAAGATAAGCAAACTAATAACTACTCCAACTAATATTATAGGTCCAAATTCAACTTGTCCTTTTTTATTTTTTAACATATTTTCCCCTTAAACTTTTTACAAGCCATACTTTTTAATTCACTATCTGATATAAATATTTTATTTTTGAATAGGAAACTTGTAAGTTCTATTTGAGGTATTTGTTTATTTTTTACCCCAATTTTTTTTAAATCAACTTGATTTATCTTTTTTAACCTCTTGTCTAGTTCTTCTTTCGCTTCCTTATGAACTCTTATCCAAGTATATTTTTTCATTTTAGTAAGTTACACTCGCCTTTTGTTTAAATTTTAATGTTGAAAGGATATATGAAACCAAGAAACCAACAATTGCCAAGAACACATGAGTTATTCCACCAATGCTTATTGCGAGTTCTAAAAAATCCTCTACCAAAGGATTTCCAAAATATTCTTTTGAAAAATAATAAAAGAACCACATAGCAAAATAAGTAAACATCATTGTTGCGGTATCAATTAAATCCATTTTAAATTCTACAACATAACTTAAACATTTCAAGAAATGAATAATACCAAAGCATATTATACCAACAAATATTGTAGAGAAGAAGATGATAATCCAAGCACTTGGTTTTTCTTTTCCGTTGGGGGTTACTTCAAAATCATATTGCCAAACTTGTGTGTCACAAATTCCATAAACTAAATATTGTCCTAATTGAGAAGTGTTTAAAAAAGAATAGTTAAAATTATCTCCGTTCTTTGTCATTATTTCCGGAGTATCAATTGCAAAGGTTTTATCAGGATAAATTACTCTTGTAATGTTTCCGCTTGTTGCTCCATAACAAGTTTGAATTAAATTTGCTGGTTCATTCTGTTTAACAATTCCCAAAGTTTCTTGATAACTGTATAACATAGGGACAATTAATAGGGCAAGAAGTAAAATCATCACTTGTTTTTTCATACTAAATCTAATATTAAAATGTTTATTAATGTTTCTCATCTTTGTTTAACCACCCAATCTTTTAACCATATAATTTA
>JAAZKC010000067.1 GCA_012800005.1 Acholeplasmataceae bacterium
TAACATTAGGGATGTAAAAGATATTTTACTTTGCGATAGTGAAGAAACATATACGTTTTTAGAAAATATAATTGAAAATGTTAGTAAAACATTTAAGACAAGAAAAATCAATATTGGCATGGATGAAGCTCATTTAGTTGGATTAGGTAATTATTTAAGAATAAACGGATATAAAAATAGATATGAAACCTTATTTAGACATCTTGAAAAGATAATAGAGATTTTAAAAAAATATTCTCTTAAACCAGCAATGTGGAGTGATATGTTTTTTAGATTGAAATATAATACATATTATCCTGAAAAAATTAAAAAAGAAGAAATAATTGAATTAAAAAAATATGTTCCTCGAAATATAAAATTAATTTACTGGGATTACTCTCATGATAATGTTACTCACTATGAAAAAATGATGAATGCTCATAATATTTTAGATAAAGATTTTATTTATGCAGGAGGTTCTTGGAATTGGGTTGGAACAATTCCCTTTGTTGAAAATGCTTTAATAAATAACAAATGCAGCCTTACAGCTGCTAAAAATAAAGGTATTCAAAATGTGCTTTTAACAAGTTGGGGTGATGATGGAAATGAAGCATCACTAAAATCAATTTATCCAAGTATGATACTTTATAGTAACTACAATTATAAAAATACGTTTTCTATTAATGCTTTAAACAAAGTATTAGAAACTCATTTTAATATTGACATAGAAACATATAAAATTATAGATTTATTAAATAGACCTTATGATGATAAAGAAAAATTCAAATTTGTTAACCCAAGTAAATATTTATTATACAATGACTATTTAATAGGTTTATTTGATAAAAATGTAATTGAAGAGACTTATAATAAACACTATAAAGAACTAGCAATAAAGATAAACGCTAAAGCAAATAACTATAAACAACATTTTAATTGGTTGAAAGTTTGTGCATTGATAGCGGAAATTATTAGTCTCAAAGCTGATTTAGGAGTTTTAATAAAAAGAGGTTATGACAATAAGGATAATAATTTGTTAAAACAATGTATTAATAAACTAACAGTTATTGAAACTTTAACCAAGGCCCTAAAAAAATATTATTATTTAATGTGGAAAGAAGAAAATAAAACATTTGGGTTTGAAATCATTGAATCAAGAATTACAACGCTAACTTCAAGAACAAACACAACAATTAAGCGTTTAGAGTGTTTTATAGAAAATAATGCTTTAATTATTGATGAATTAGAAGAAAAAAGAATAAATTTTGACATAAATGATAGAGTTGATACTTTTGAACAACTTTACAGCAATATTTTTACAACTGGTTTATTGGGTTTTTAACAATGTTAAAAAAGATATTTCACAAGTAATTTAATTAAAGAAAAAGGCCTAATGTGGCCTTTTTCTTACAATGAGTCATGATATAATAATTTTAAATTTAAAAACTGATCTAATTCTAAGAGTACATAATAAAGTTGGGCTCTTTTTTCAAAAAACTCTCTATTTTTAGGTAGGTTTGTTTGTCTAAAGTATATAAATAAATCATCTAACTCTAAACTTAAGTTTTCTGCGAAATTATATGTGCCAATTTTATTATTAAATGTTTTCAAGAAATCTAAAATAATCTTTTTTTCCTCAATTAAAGGAACACTTAATAAGGTATTATTTACTCTTTTTAAAATACTTACTTGTTCAATGCGCATATCAACATATTTTAAAATACTTGTGGATTTTGGGATGTTCACATTGTCTATTTCAATTTTAATATTTTCATATGTTTCTTTCAATAAATCATCAATTTCATCAAAAGAAATAGGTCTTGAATTGGCAATGTTTTGAATTATCAAATTTATTTTACTATCAATCGTATTAATTTTTTCTTCTAATAACTTATTTTTAGGAATATAAAGATTAAGTAAGAAGGCAACTCCTAAACCAATTAATAAAATATAAAACGCGTTTAGAGCATAATTAATATCCTTTTCTAAGTAAATTTGTGAAACTAACACAAGAGAAACAATAATTCCCTTATCAACTTGAAAGAGAAAAGTAAGCACGATAAATAAACCTACAAATAAAAATAAGACCCAAACATCAAACGAAAATAAATAAAACAGTAAACTTGACAATGAGAGAGCTAAAACAGTTGATAAAATCCTTTTTATACTTGCGGTAATAGAAGCTTTTTTAGTTTCTTCAAAAGATAATACCGCAATTACACCTGCGGTATAAAAATATGGAAGTTTAAAGATCATTGCCACAAACATTCCAATAATAAAACCTAATACCATTTTTAACATTAAAATCCAGTTTAATTTCATTTACATCACTGCTTATTATTATAAACTAATTATCTTAATAATTTCACAATGTTTACTCATATGAAAAATGTAAGCGATTTATGTCAAAAACTTGTAAAGATTGTCAAGAATAGATAAATCGCAATATTTAGGGATAAAGTTATTTATTTAAATGAAAAAGCGAGAAAAATCTCAAAAAAGCGCTCTTTTAAATAGTTAACTAATAAGTTAAAATGTAAATTGTAAGTAAAATAATGGAGGTATTTATGCAGTATATAGAAGCCATATTAATGATGTTAGGTGGAGTAGGTGCTTTACTTATCGGAATGGGAATGCTTTCTGATAATATGCGAAAGATTGCGAATACTAAATTAGAAGAACTGTTTAACAAAACTACCAATAATAGACTTATGGGTTTTGGAATTGGTCTAGGTACAACAGCGATTGTTCAATCATCAAGTATTACTACTGTAATGGTGGTGGGGCTTGTTAATGCGGGTGTATTATCATTGCTTCAAGCAACTGCGATTATTATGGGAGCTAACGTTGGGACAACAGTTACCGCTCAAATCGCATCACTTCAAGCTTTTGACTTTATTATTTTTGCGATGATTTTAGCATTTATTGGTGCATTTATGACTTTACTTGCTAAAAAAGATAGAGTTAAAACAATTGGTAAAGTTTTATCAGGTTTAGGAATAGTTTTTATTGCATTACACCTTTTAGGTGGTTCAATGGACTCATTTAAACAGTCAGATGAAATAGTTAATTTACTTGCATCATTATCAAATCCATTCTTACTATTATTAATTGGTTTAGTTATAACTGCAATATTTCAAAGTAGTAGTGCTGTTACAGCAATAGTTATTTCAATGTCAATTGCGGGAATTGTTATTGGTGATGGTGGAAATGACGCTTTATTTGTTATTTTAGGAACTAATATTGGTACGACAGTGACAGCATTGATATCATCTATTGGTGCGAATACAAACGCAAAGAGGGCATCAATTATTCACGTATTGTTTAACGTTACTGGAAGTTTAATATTTATTGTTTTCTTATTATTATGGCCAGGTTTTAAAACTGATATTTTAGCAACTTTATTTAGAAAAGAAGCTACTCAAATAGCGATGATCCACACTTTCTTTAATTTAACTTGTTCATTATTATTTTTGCCGTTTGCACAAGTATTTGTTAAAATTAGTGAAAAACTTATTCCTGATAAAGAAGGTAAACACAGGCAAACAGTTGTTTTAGATGAAAGGTTATTAACTACACCTTCAATTGCGGTAACGCAACTTAAAAAAGAAACAGTTATTATGGCAGAAAACGCGATGGAATGTTTAAGAAGTGGATTTAATGCATTTATTGAAAAAGATGTTACTGTTAAAGATACTATCCAAACAATGATTAGAAATACTAATAGGATTAACAAACAAATTACATCATATTTAGTTAAATTGTCCGGTGAAAATTTAAACTTTCAAGAAAAAATTGAAGTGTCAGCGTTATATCATATTATTAATGATTTAGAAAGAGTTAGTGATTTGGCTGATAATTTAACTAAATATACTGACACTTTAGTTTATGAAAAACTTCACTTTACTGATAACGCTATGAATGATTTAAAAGAAATGTTTAGTGTTATTGAAGAGTTATTTGCAGCAACAATGGAAGTATTTACTCAGCCAACTCAAGAAAAGATAGATTTAGTTGATGTGTTAGAACAAAAAGTTGATGATTTAAGAAAATCAATAGTAGATTCACATATTGCTAGATTAGAAGAAGGGATTTGTTCACCTGATTCTAGTCCAGTATTAATTAATTTAGTTTCAAACTTAGAGCGTGCTGCCGATCATATGCAATTTATTGCTCACGCAAAGTATTAAAATAAATATGTTAATTAATGAAAGAAACGATGTGATAAATCGTTTCTTTTTTCCGTTTGCTTGATATTTAGATGAGTTTCCTATAAAATAATAAAGGAAAAATAGTTTTAATAATTAATTTATTAAAAATATTAAATTAGGAGTATACATGATTAAAGCATTTTTAGAAAAATTATTAGAAAGTTTAAAATCAGTACTTCCAGTAACAGTAGTAATTATAATTGTTGGTTTATTTCTAAATTTTAGTTTAGAAACTTATTTAATGTTTTTACTTGGAGCGGCATTATTAGTATTAGGCTTAGCATTATTCCAATTAGGGGCATTTGAATCAACAAGTGTAATTGCGGAAGATATTGGAAAATATGTTGTTAAAAGAAGAAATCTAGTTATTTTTATCGCAGTATCGTTTATGTTAGGCTTCTTTATTATTGTGGCAGAACCAAGTGTTAGAGTTCTTGCAAGTCAACTTAAAGATGCGATAAACCCAGAATTAATTATGATTTTAACTGTAGCAGTTGGTGTTGGGCTTTTAATGACTGTTGGTCTATTAAGAATTTTATTTAAAATTTCTTTTAGAACTATTATGCTAATTTTATATGGAATTGTTTTTGTTTTAGCAATTATTTTAAGCCAAGTTAATCCTTTCTTTGTATCGGTTGCATTTGATTCAGGGGGCTTTGCAACAGGACCTTTAAGTGTTCCGTTTATTATGAGTTTAGCCTATGGGATAAGCCGTGCTAGAGGGGATAAGTCTAGTAATCAAGATTCATTTGGACTTGTAGGAATAACTGTTGTTGGACCAATTTTAGCGGTATTAGTTTTAGGTTTAATTTATAAAGTGGATCCTGCAACAATTGTTAAAGATGAAACGGTATTAACGTTAGGAGATTATCTATTGCAATATACAAAAGATATGGCAATTGCGATATTACCATTTATAGTATTCTTTGTATTGTTTCAATTTATTGATTTTAAATATCCTAAGAAAAAAGTTATTAAAGTTTTAATTGCGTTTGTATATACATATATAGGTTTAGTTTTATTTTTAGCTGGTGCAAATGCTTCATTTGCAAGTGTAGCATATTTAATTGGAGGAAAGATTGCAAGTTTAGATATTAGTATACTTTTAATTTTTATAGGTTCAGTATTTGGCCTATTAGTTGCCGCACCTGAACCTAGTGTTGTTGCGGTAAATAAACAAGTTGAAGAAGTTACTGCAGGAGCAGTTTCAAAAAATGTTATGTTAGTTGCGATTAGTATTGGAGTTGCGATAGCATTAATCTTATCTATGATTAAAGTTTTAACAGGAATAAGCATTTTATATTTTGTAATTCCTGGATATACAATAGCGCTTGCCTTAATGTTTATAACACCTAAATTATTTAGCTCAATTGCTTTTGATGCCGGTAGCGCAACAAGCGGAGCTTTAACTACAGCGTTTTTAATGCCATTTGCGATTGGAGCAGCTGAGGCACTTTATCCAACCCATTATGAAGCATTATTACATTCATATGGATTAGTTGTGTTAGTTTCAATGGCACCGGTATTAAGTATTCAAATACTTGGAATGATTCATGCAATTAGACAAAGAAGAGTTGAAGTTATCGAAGGTATCGACGACATCATGGACTTTTAGAGGTGTAATATGGAAAAAGAATTAATTATTTATACTTGTTTAACTGGTTTTGCCTATGATGCAATGGAGGAAGCAAGAAAAGCTGGCGCAAGAGGGGGAACTATCTTGCATGGTAGAAGTTCAATAAAAGAAGATAAAAAAAGCATTTTAGGGCTTCGTTTATCTACAGAAAAAGATTG
This sequence comes from Acholeplasmataceae bacterium, assembly GCA_012800005.1. Lineage (GTDB taxonomy): Bacteria > Bacillota_I > Bacilli_A > Acholeplasmatales > UBA5453 > DUQU01. The sequence continues at coordinate 5,985 of JAAZKC010000067.1, forward strand.
TTTATTAATCGTTTCACTTGCTGAAGATAAGCATAAGATTATGAATGCGATTAATGCAAAATACGGTTTAAAAAGTGAGGCAAGAGGCTTACTATTTTCTATGAAAGTAGATGATACTTTAGGAATGAATTTTCATTCTAATATTAAAGATCTTACTGAGGTTGTCGTTTAAGTGAAAGAACTTTCTAAGAAGTTTTCTTTAAATTTAATTAAATTTATTCCCTTTACATTACTTTTAAGTATTTTAGGTTTAAAAATTTTACCTAAAGCGATGCTTAGTGAATTTTATTTGGCATTAATACTTATCTTTTTGGGAGTGTTTTTAATTGATTTGGGTTCTAAATCAGCAATTTCAAGAATAGCTTCTGATACGTCAAAAGTAGTTTTAAAAAAAAGAAAAATAGTTTTTTATATCTTTATGGCCTTTATTTTGGGTGCGGTTGTTGCGGTAGCGGAACCAAATACTTGGATAATGAGCCGTTATGTAAGTGGTTTTATCAGTGAATGGATTTTTATTTTGTCGGTAGCGATAGGGATTGGGATAACGTTAGTTATCGCAATGTTAAGAATTTTATTTAAAGCCTCAATAAAATCGGTCTTTATTATCCTTTATTTGGCAACCTTAACGATTGCGGCAATTACCTCAATAAGAAATCCAGTTATGACACTGCTTGCTTTTGATTCTGGAGGAGTTATTCCAGGATTAGTCTTAATTCCTTCTTTAATTGGTTTTGGAGTGGGAATTTCTAATTTAAGAAGTGATAAAGAGGCATCTAGTAATGCCTTTGGTATAGTAGGAATTGTTTCTTTAGGACCTATTTTAACTCTTTTAATAATTGGGTTATTTTATGAGGTGGAAAACATTGGTTTAATGCCATATTCAATGATTAAGTATTTTTTATATTACTTGGTGTTAATGGCGATTTTGCTTCTTCCAATATTAATTATTCACATAGTTTCTAATTATAAAAGATTAAAAACTGAAAAAGCGTATTTTATTAAAAAAACAATTGCTTATTTATATACTTATTTTGGAATTGTTTTAATCTTAACAGGAATTAGTGGTGGACTAATTGATACTGCTCGTTATGTAGGGGAACATTTTAACAAAAACTATTTAATTTTATTCATGATTGGTTTAGGAGTTTCAGTTATATTAATTGAACCATCAATTAGAATTTTATTTAATCATATTTTAGAAGAAACTGCTGGTTCAATAAATAAAAGATTTTTATATGGATCTTTTATCATTTCAATGATATTAGCTTTAGTAGTAATTTCTTTAAGAATTACCTTTAGCATTTCATTATGGTGGATAATAATTCCAGGTTATTTAATCGCCATTATGTTATCATTATTTTCTAAAGATATCTTCTTACAAATATCCTTTGACGCAGCGGGATCAATAAGTGGTTTTTTAACAATTGGCTTTATTTTACCATTTTTAATGGGCTCATCTAATATAAATGATGCGCTAGGAAATATTATGATTATTCAATTAATGCCCTTAATTGTAATTATGTCTTTAGCATTAATTATGAAAAAAGAAATATATTCTACCCCTAAAAAGGGTAGGGATGATATTATAAACATATAGGAGGTTTCTATGAAACTATTAATTACAATAATTGAAAGAGGAAAAGGTGAAGACGTCACAGACTTAATCTCTAAATATAAAATTGATTATAATATTATATTTTTAGGTCAAGGAACCGCAACATCTTCAATGTTGGACTATTTCTCACTCACAAATACGGATAAGGATATTGTGTTATCTTTAATTGATGAAGGTGATGAAGATGCGGTTTTAAATGATTTAGAGGAGGAGTTTGAATTTTCTAAAAAGCATTTAGGAATGGCTTTCACTGTTGATTTAACATCAATGAATAGGCTAGCTTATAAAAAACTTATGGAGGAAGGTGTTTTACATGATAAATAGATATTTAATTACTTATATATGTAATAATGGCTTCGCTTCAAAAGCGATGGATGAAGCTAGAAAGGCTGGTGCAAGAGGGGGAACTATTTTACACGGTAAAAGTTCTTTAAATGCCTCAAACCAAAAATTTTTTGGAATTACAATTAATCCAGAAAAAGATGTCTTATTAATTATCGCAAATGAAGATCAAAAACAAGACATTTTAAATGCGATTAATGAAACTTATGGTGTAAAAACTGAAGCTAGGGGAATATTATTTACATTAGTTGTTGATAAAATCATAGGAATTGATTTAGAAAGGAAATTTAATGTTAAAAATGATTAAACGGTTTAAAAGAAAAGATAAAAGTAGATATGAAATAATTACTGAACGTATTATTGGGGCAACACCACTAATTTGTGCATTAATTTATTTATTTATTGGTTTTGAATACAATTTATGGCATCCAGGTTGGGTTGTTTTTCTTGCGATTCCAATTGTGCCATCAATTTTAAGATTCAAAAGCCTTAAAGGAATGTTTCCAATCGTGATTCTTATTGCGTATCTTTTATTGGGACTTTTCTTAAATAAATGGCATCCAGGATGGATTATATTTTTACTAATCCCAATATTTTATATTTTGTTTCCTGAGGTTGAAACTTCAAAAAAAGATGACGATGACATTGATGATGAAGACGTTATAACAATCAAAAATTAGTAAATTAGTATGTTATTTTATGGTATAAATAGTAATTGAAAATCTTTATGATATAATCAATTGTAAATAAAAATAAAAAGGAGAGTAAATTTATGAAAGACAACGGAAAATTCATGAGTATGCTAGCATATGTCGTTTTAGTTATTATTGCAGTTGTATGGGCAATATTACTTGTTGTAACAATACTAGAAGCAATAAACGTAAATGTTAGTGTAAATTTAGGTTGGTTACAATTTATTTCCAATATCTTAACTACATTATTAGTAGTTTGGGCAGCTTGGCAATATGCAAAAGATAAGAAAAAACCATGGAAAGTTATCTTTGCGATAGGCGCAATTATTGCAGTATTAAGCGTAGTTGGAGTAAATATAAGTTTAATTATTAACAATTAAAAAACACATTTAAAACGAAAAAACTTCAGGTACATACATCTGAAGTTTTTTTATTTACTAGGAAATTCTATTCGCATTGCTAATAATATATATTTAAAAATATGAAAGGATGTTTTAAAAAGCTTAGTTTTAACTAACTTATATGAACTGTGTGTTTGCTTTTATTTTTTGATTTTCTTAATTATTCAATTAATGAAGCCATTTTTTTAGCGATTAAATTAGTTGTCTTTTTAGGCATTCTGCGGTACATAAAGTTCATCATTTTAGAGTCTTTACCAACATAAGCATATAATTTACCTTTAACCATCGCTTTAATTATCTCACTTGCTGCTTCATCTGCAGGTTTAACCTTTATTTTACTATTTTCAGCGGATGATTGATCACGTTTTACTTCAACATTTGAATTCGCAGTAATATTTGTCCCAATAGCACCTGGGAATACTAAAGTAACTTCAACATTTGTGTTTCTTAATTCAGCGTATAAAGCTTCAGTCATTAATTTGACTGCAGCCTTTGATGCGCCATAAATACCTTGACCAGGGACTGGTAAGAATCCTCCCATACTCGAAACGTTGACAATTCTTGTAGGTTCATCTTTTAGTAAAAAAGGTAAAAAACTTTTCACCATGTATAAAGTGCCATAAAAATTAACATTCATCACTCTTTCAATTGCACCATAGTCTAATTCTTTTACACTTACGAATGGTTGAATAATTCCTGCAACATTAATTAAACCATCGACTCTTCCAAAATCTTTTAAAACAGTTTCTGACATTTTTTCAACAGCCTCGAGATTAGTAATATTAAGTTCGTAAGTCTTAAGGTTTTCATGGTCTTCTGAAAGTTTTTTAGTTTCATTTAACCCTTTTACATCAAGATCAAGTGCTGCAACATAAGCACCATTTCTAAGCAAATTTAATACAATTTCACGACCAATTCCATTTCCGCCGCCTGTAACGACAAATACTTTTTCTTTAAGATTCATAGTTTTCCTCCCGTTATATGTATTTTTTACATACTTTTCTTTTTTTAATTTTATCATATAAAGAGATATTTTTCACATAATTTACTTAAAATCAGTTAAAAAAATCAAAGTTAAATAGTAAACAAAACATTTTCCCAAAAAACATTAACTAAAAATAAATTAGTATTCACATAAAATATTAGTGTATACGGGATTGTTTTGGTTTTCAAAAACTTAAAACTACGCATATTTTAATAGTGATTATTTAAAAAAACACATAAAAAAATAGTTTATATTTTATAATTAAGTATAAAAATAAAGCGTTTAAAAACCGCTTATGAATAAGAATAAAAGGCACTTAATCGCATAAGTACCTTATTTTACTTTATTTCTTTAGCTTTTTGATTGTGAAAATCTTAACTTCACCAGGACCCATTAAAAAGTAAGGGTTTGAAAATTCATCAAATTCAGTAATGTTTCTTGTGCCGCTTTCATGCATTCCATAAAGTAAGAAAGCTTCATTTTCTACTAGTGGAAACTCATCTTTAATATTAAAGA
>JAAZKC010000068.1 GCA_012800005.1 Acholeplasmataceae bacterium
CATTTTACTTGTTAAAAAAGGCAAGGCATATGTTTGTGATTTAACCGCTGATGAAATTTCAGAAACACGTGGGTCATTAACTTCACCAGGTAAAAATTCACCTTATAGAAATAGAACTGTTGAAGAAAATTTAGATTTATTTACTAGAATGAAAAATGGTGAATTTAAAGAAGGCGAAAGAGTTTTAAGAGCTAAAATTGATATGTCACATCCTAATATGAATATGAGAGATCCAGTAATCTATAGAATTTCTTATGAACATCATCACCGCACAAAAGATACTTGGTGTATTTATCCAATGTATGATTATGCTCATCCACTTGAAGATGCGATTGAGGGAATTACACATTCTTTATGTTCATTAGAATTTGAAGACCACAGACCATTATATGATTGGGTTGTTGAACATACAGAAATGGAGAAAGTTCCAAGACAAATTGAATTTGGAAGATTAAATATTGAAAATACAGTAATGTCTAAACGTTATTTAAGAGAACTCGTTGAAGCTGGTAAGGTAGTAGGTTGGGATGATCCAAGAATGCCTACACTATCAGGTTTAAAACGCAGAGGATATACTAAAGAAGCCATTAGAGAGTTTATTTTAGAAACGGGATTATCGCGAACTAATAGTACTGTTGCATCAGATATGTTAGAGTCAATTTTAAGAGCTGATTTACAAGAACGAACTAAGAAATTAATGGCTGTAATAGATCCAATTAAGGTAACAGTTACAAATTATCCAGAAGGCAAAATAGAAGAAATTGAAGTTTTAAATGATCCAAATGATGAGTCAAAAGGAAAAAGGACAATATATTTTTCAAAAAATTTATATATTGATAGAGATGATTTTGTAGAAACTAAACCAAATAAACATTGGAAAAGACTAGCAAAAAATGTAGAAGTTAGACTTTTTCATGCGTATTTTATACATTGTCATGATGTTATTTACGATAACAATGGGAATATCAAGGAACTACTTGTAACTTATGATGTTGAAACAAAAAGTGGTTCAGGATTTAATGCAAGAAAACCAAATGGAACAATCCATTATGTTGAAGCAACCACCGCAATTCCTGCAAAATTTAATATTTTTGGTCCTTTAGCGTTTGATGGTGAAGGGACAGTTTTAGAACGTTTTAATGAAAATTCCTGGGAAATTAAAGATGGATTTATTGAACCTTCCGCAAACAATGTTAAAGAACAAATCCAATTTATGAGGGAAGGATACTTTATTGAGGACTCTTATAAACACGAAATTAAAACATTTAATCAAATAGTTGAGCTAAAAAGCTCGTTTAGATAAAAAGGGGGTTCCCCTTTTTGTTTAGGGGAAAATTATGATAGATTTAAATAAATTAAATAAAGAACAATTAGAAGCTGTATTACATAAAGATGGCCCTTGTATGGTTGTTGCGGGTGCTGGTTCAGGCAAGACAAGAACACTTACTTATAGAGTTGCGAAACTAATAGAAGATGGTGTTCATCCTGATAGCATTGTCGCAGTAACTTTTACAAATAAAGCCGCAAGAGAAATGAAAGAACGAGTAGCCGAGTTAGTAGGTAAAAAAGGCTTAATGGCTCACGTATCAACCTTTCATTCTTTTTGTGCAGGATTTTTAAGAGATGAAATTACTAAATTAGATGAAAGATTCACAAGAAGATTTTTAATTATTGATGAAGAAGATTCTAAACAAATTATTAGAGATTCAGTAAAAGAACTTAATTATGATTCTAATAAGTTTAATTCAAATCGTCTAAAAGAAGCTTTTTCTAAATTTAAAAATAATCCTTATGAAGTTTTAGATAGAGATGATAAAAATGTTTTTGATGTTTATCAAAAATATTTAATCAATAATAATTCTTTAGATTTTGATGATTTAATTTTATATACAATAAAACTTCTTAAAAAAGATCAACTTTTAAAAGAATACTACAATAAAAGATATGAACATATCTTAGTTGATGAATTTCAAGACACAAATAAAGTCCAATATGAACTAATTAAGTTATTAGCGGGTAGTAAGAAAAATATTTTTGTTGTAGGAGACCCAGATCAAAGTATTTATTCTTTTAGAGGCGATAATTATGAAAATCAAAGTAGATTTATTATTGAATTATCGCCTAAACAAATTATTTTAAATAAAAACTATCGTTCTTCAACAAATATTTTAAATGTTGCGAATAATGTTATTAAATATAATCAATCTCGCATTGCCGCAAAAGATTTATATAGTGATTTAGGTAAAGGAGTTCCAATAACCTATAAACTACGTGCCTCAGAAAGAGATGAAGCATATTTTGTGACAAAACTAATTGAAAGATTTATAGAGTCAGGTTATAACTATGATGATATTGCGGTTTTATATAGAACGAATTCACTTAGTAGGGTTTTTGAGGATTCTTTTTTAAAAAATGATATTCCATATATTATTTATGGAGGAATTTCATTCTATCAAAGAAAAGAAATTAAAGATATTTTAGCTTATTTAAGGCTCTGCCTTAATAAAGAAGATAATATTTCTTTAAAAAGAATTATTAATACTCCAAGAAGAAAAATTGGTCAAACAACTGTCTCAAAATTAGAATCTTTCGCAAATCTTCATAATATGTGTATGTTTGATGCTTTAGATAAGATTGATATAGGTGGAAATGCGAAAACTAATTTAAGAAACTTTAAAGAATTAATTTTAATTATGAAAGAAAAAATTGAAAAAGTTAAGTTTTTAGAAGATATTATTGATATTATTAGCGTTTCTAGTGGCTATAATGATATGTTAATTGCGGAAGGTAATGAATCAAAAGATAGATTAGAAAATATTCAAGAATTAAAGGCTGTTTTCTATCAAAATTCTCTAGATTATGGTCTTCCTATAATAGAAATGGTAGAGAAAATTTTAGATGAAATGAGTCTTTATACAAGCCTTGATAAAATTGATGAAGGAGAAACAGTTAAATTAGCTACTGTACATCAAGTTAAAGGTTTGGAGTTTAAAATAGTCTTTATTGTGGCATTAGAAGAAGATATTTTTCCTCACGCAAATGCTTATGGAAGTATGCATGAACTTGAAGAAGAAAGACGTGTTTTCTATGTCGCATTAACTAGGGCGAAAGAAAGGTTAATTTTATCTTCAACAGTAGAACGATACCGCTTTGGAATGAATAGGTCATCTACCGTGTCAAGATTTCTTGCTGAAACAGGAATAGAGTTAGAAGATGCGCCTGAATTTACACCTTATAATTTTGTTATAAAAGAAAAGAAACCAAGAGATCCTGAAGAAATAAGTTTGGCTGATAAAGTCATTCATAAGACTTTTGGTATTGGGACAGTTGTTTCAATAACGGATGAAATGGTGACGGTTGCGTTTGCGTTACCATATGGAATTAAAGAATTTATTCCAAATCATCCTTCAATTAAAAAAGTAAAAAACTAATTAAAAAACTATATATTACATAGGGGTGATTCTATGTTAAATGAAAAACAAAAAAAAGCGGCTTATGCAAATGAGCGCTTTATTTTTTTGTTAGCGGGAGCTGGTTCCGGTAAGACAAGAGTTTTAATTGAAAGAGTAAAATATTTAATAAATAAAGGAATAAACCCAGAGGAAATTTTGTTAATAACGTTTACTAGAAAGGCTACACTTGAATTAAAAGAAAGACTCCCGAAAGGAAATGTAAATCCTTTAATAACGACATTTCACGGTTTTTGTTATAAGGTGTTATCTCATTTGATGAAACTTAATTTAGTGAAAGAAGAATATTTAATTAATGAAGGTTTTACAAAAGATGAAATTAGAAATATTGATATTGAAAAAAGGAATAATGTTAACTCAAAATTAATAAAAAGATATCATCAACATTTAAAGAAAAAGAACTTAATTGATTTTGTTGATTTAGAAATAATGTTACTTAAAAAGTTAAAAGATAAAAAATTTCAAAAAGAACTTAGTAATAAATATTCATATATTTTAATTGATGAGTTTCAAGATACATCTAACTATCAATTTTTATTACTTCAAAGACTTTTAACTAATAAATCAAACTTTTTTGCGGTAGGTGACCCTGATCAAAGTATTTATGGATTTAGAGGTGCTAGTAGGCATGTGATAAAGTCATATATCAAATACTTTAAAGCGAAAACTTATATTCTTGATACAAATTACCGCTCAAAGGAAAATATCGTTAAACTGTCCAATAAATTAATTAGTCATAATAAAGATAGGTTTAAAAAAGAATTGTTGAGTTTTAATAAAGAGAATGGTGAAATAGTAATTAAATATTTTAAAGATAAAAACGTTAAAAATGAATTTATTATAAAAGAATTAAGGCGTCTTTTAAATAATGGAATAAAATATCATGAAATCGCAATCCTCTATAGAAACCATTATGTCGCAAATGAATTGAAAGAGGCCTTATATAACACTTATATAATGGACGTTAATCTTTTAACCATTCATCAGTCTAAAGGTTTAGAATTTAAAGCTGTGTTTATTATTGGTCTTAATGAAGGGATTTTACCGATGGATGAAATAGAAGAAGAAAGGCGACTTCTTTATGTCGCAATCACAAGAGCTAAGGATTATTTATATATGTTAGTAAATAAAGAATATAAGGTATCTAGATTCATTAATGAATGTTTTTTTAATTTCTAGTTTGTAAAAAACATATAATATATATGTGTTATGTTATAATAATTAGAGGTGATAATGTATGGAGAGTATAAAGAAAAGAATGGAAGAATTAGAAATTATTATCGAAGAAGCTAATTATAATTATCATACTCTTGATAAGCCAACAATTTCTGATTATGAATATGATAAATACCTACATGAATTAAAAGATTTAGAAGAAAAATATCCACACTTTAAAAGTAAAACCACTCCAACACAAAAAATTGGTGGGGTTGTTTTAGATAAGTTTAAGAAAGTTATCCATAGAGAGCCAATGATGAGTTTATCTAATGCCTTTAATTTTGATGATTTAACTTCATTTGATGAGAAAATTAAAAAAGAAGGTTTTGATGTAACTTATGATGTTGAATTAAAAATAGATGGTTTGGCGATTACTTTATTATATGAAAATGGCATTTTAATAGAAGCTCTGACAAGAGGAGATGGCATTACTGGTGAAGATGTTACAGAAAATATTAAGACAATTAAAACAGTTCCTTTAAGATTAAAAGAACCTCTTGACATTGAAATAAGAGGGGAAGTTTTTATGCCTTTTAAATCGTTTGATAAAGTTAATTTAGAAAAGATAGAATTAGAAGAAGAACCATTTAAAAACCCAAGAAACGCTGCCGCAGGAACAATTAGACAATTAGATAGTAAAATTGTTGCGAAAAGAGATTTAGATATGTTTACTTATACAGTTGTTAATCCTGAAAGCTATAATTTAAAGACTCAAGCGGAAGTATTAGAGTTTATGAGCACTTTAGGATTTAAAGTAAATAATTACTCAAGAACACTTAAAAATATTAATGAGGTAATTGAAGTAATTAATGAGTTTGACAAATTAAGACATTCCTTACCTTATGATACTGATGGTGCGGTAATAAAGGTAAATGAATTAGAGTTATATCCACAAATAGGTTATACAGCGAAAGCTCCTAAATGGGCTATCGCTTATAAGTTTGCGCCAGAAGAAGTAGAAACTAAACTAATTGATATTACATTTCAAGTAGGACGCACAGGAGTTATTACTCCAGTTGCGAACTTAGAAAGTGTTTTAATTAGTGGTTCAACTGTTTCAAGGGCGACTTTACATAATGAAGATTATATTAATAATTTAGATATAAGAATTGGCGATGTTGTAAAACTAAGAAAAGCTGGAGAGATTATTCCGGAAGTTTTTAAGGTTGTTTTAGAGGAAAGAAAAGATACTAACCCTTTTAAGATGATTACACATTGTCCTTCTTGTGGGGAAGAATTAATTAAAGAAAGTGTTGATTATTTTTGTATTAATCCTAATTGTAAAGCTCAAATGGTTAATAAAATTATTCATTTCGCATCTAGACCGGCGATGAATATAGATACTTTAGGAGAAAAGGTTGTAACCCAACTTTTTAATCATGGACTACTTTTAGATATTAAAGATATTTATTTACTTAAAAATCATAGAGAAACACTTATTAATTTAGAAAGAATGGGAAAAAGAAGTGTTGATAAACTTCTTAATGCTATTGAAGAATCTAAAAATAATACTTTAGATAAACTTCTTTTTGGATTAGGGATTCGTCATGTTGGTGCGAAGGTGTCTAAAACTTTATTAGAAGTTTATCCAACACTAGAACTTTTAAGTAAGGCTACTATAGAAGACCTACAAACCATCTATGAAATAGGACCTGAGATTGCGAAAAGTGTTGTTAGTTATTTTAAGAGTGAATATGCGATAAAATTAATTTCCTTCTTTAAGGAAAATGGCTTTAATATGGAATATCAAGTTAAAGTAGTAGATAAAGAATCTAATGTTTTTGATAAGATGTTTGTCTTAACTGGTAAACTACCTACACTAACTAGAAATGAAGCTAGTGATTTAATTATTAATGCTGGTGGTAAAGTTATGAGTAGTGTTTCTAAAAACACAGATTATGTTTTGTTTGGAGAAGAAGCGGGATCAAAATTAAAGAAAGCCCATGAATTAGGAATTAAGACTATAACTGAAGCTGAGCTTTTGGAGATGCTTAAAAATGAATGATTACATTAAAATTAGAGGCGCAAAAGAGAATAATTTAAAAAACATTGATATTGATTTACCTAAAAATAAACTTATCGTAATGACAGGTTTATCTGGCTCTGGTAAATCAAGCTTAGCGTTTGATACACTTTATCAAGAAGGCCAAAGAAGATACGTTGAAAGCCTATCAAGTTATGCAAGACAATTTTTAGGTAGTTATGAAAAACCTGATGTTGACATGATTGAAGGTTTAAGCCCAAGTATTTCTATTGACCAAAGAGCAACCTCAAAAAATCCGCGTTCCACTGTTGGAACAACTACAGAGATTTATGATTTTTTAAGATTATTATACGCTAAAATAGGTATTCCATATTCACCTATTACAAATGAACCTCTAACTAAACAAACTATTGAAGAAATGACAAATAGAGTTTTAAAGTTAGAAGAGGGTAGCAGAATAATTATTATGAGCCCTGTCGTAAGAAGACAAAAGGGAACTCATAAAAAATTGTTAGAGAGTCTAAAAAAAGATGGATTTACGAGAGTTAAGATTAATGGTGAAATTGATGAATTAGACTCAACAATTGTTTTAGATAAAAATAAAAGTCATGATATATCTATTGTTGTAGATAGATTAATTGTAAAAGAAGATATTCGTTCTAGATTATATGACTCATTGGAACTCGCTAGTTCAAGAGCTGGAGGGTTTGTGGATGTAGAGGTGATTGGAAAAGAGGTAATTCACTTTTCTGAACATTACGCAAGTCCTGATAGCGATTTTGTCATTCCAGATTTAGAACCAAGGCTATTTTCTTTTAACTCACCAATTGGAGCGTGTCCTGAATGTAATGGAATTGGTAAAAAGTTAAATGTTAGTGAAACTTTATCAATTGACTTTGAAAAATCAATTAATGAGGGAGGAATTTTACCATTTAAAAATGCGCATGATGAAAACCTTCAAACTCAAGAAATTGCTCAAGTTTGTGAGTATTTAGGTGTTGATATGGATAAACCCATTAGTATAATTCCTAGAGAAAAGTTAGATAAGATTTTATATGGGACTAATGAAAAAATTCATATTAAAATGATTTCAAGTAGAGGAAGAGTTCATGAATCTTATAAAGCTTTTGAAGGAGTTATTACTCAACTTGATAGAAGATATATGGAAACATCTTCAGAGTGGATTAGAGAGTGGATAGAGTCTTATATGACTGAGTCTGTGTGCCCTTTATGTAATGGAAAAAGGCTTAACAAAGAAGCTTTATCTGTAAAAGTTATGGGACATGACATTAGTGAAATGACTGAACTTTCAATTAAAGATGCTTTAGAAATGGTTAAAAATGTGAACTTGTCTCCTCTTGATATGGAAATTTCTAAATCAATAAGAAGAGAAGTTGTAGGAAGGTTAACTTTCTTAAATGATGTTGGTTTAGGCTATTTAACTTTATCAAGAGAAGCTTCTACACTATCAGGTGGAGAAGCTCAAAGAATAAAGTTAGCGACTCAAATTGGTTCAGCGTTAAGTGGTGTTTTATATGTTTTAGATGAACCTTCAATAGGACTTCACCAACAAGATAACGCTAAACTACTAGCCTCTCTTAAAAGGATGCGTGATTTAGGTAATACTTTAATAGTTGTTGAGCACGATGAAGAAACAATGCGTGAAAGCGATTATTTAGTTGATATTGGACCTGGGGCAGGCACTGAAGGTGGGTATGTGGTTGCGGAAGGAACTTATGAAGAAGTATTAAAAGTAGAAAAGTCAATTACTGCTAAATATTTAAGAGGGGATTTAAAGATTGAGGTTCCTAAAAAAAGAAGAAAAGGTTCTAATAAGTTTTTAAAGGTTATTAACGCAAGAGAAAATAACTTAAAGAATTTAGATGTTACTTTTCCATTAGGAAAAATGATTGGCGTAACTGGTGTTAGTGGTTCTGGTAAATCAAGTTTAGTTACTAATGTATTGTATAAAGGAATACATAGAAGTTTATATAGAAGTAAAGAAGAACCAGGATTGTTTGATAAAATTGAAGGCTTAGAAAATATTAAGAAAGTTATTGAAATTTCTCAATCACCAATCGGTAGAACTCCAAGAAGTAACCCTGCGACTTATACAGGTGTTTTTGATGATATTAGAGAGTTATACGCTAAGACTAATGAATCAAAGATAAGAGGGTTTACTAAATCAAGGTTTTCATTTAATGTTAAGGGTGGAAGATGTGAGTCTTGTAGGGGTGATGGTGTAATGAGAATTTCTATGCACTTTTTGCCTGATGTTTATGTTAAGTGTGATGTTTGTCATGGAAAACGTTACAATAGAGAGACTTTAGCAGTCAAATATAAAGAAGCGAATATTAGCGATGTTTTAAATATGCGTGTTAGTGAAGCGTTAGAGTTTTTTGATAATATTCCTAAAATTAAGACAAGATTAAAAACTTTAAATGATGTTGGGCTTGGCTATATTAAATTAGGTCAACCAGCAACCACTTTATCTGGTGGTGAAGCTCAAAGGGTTAAGCTAGCGAGTGAATTATATAAACGCATTACTGATGGAACATTATTTATTTTAGATGAACCCACTACAGGCCTACATACTGATGATGTTAAAAGACTTATAAAGGTTTTACAAAGAATAGTTGATGAAGGGGCTACTGTAATAGTAATTGAGCACAATCTAGATGTGATTAAATCATGTGATTATTTAATTGATTTAGGTCCTTCTGGTGGTGATGATGGTGGATATATTGTTGCGACGGGAACTCCAGAAGAAGTTTCTAAATGTAAAAATTCTGCAACTGGTAGGTATTTAAAGAAAGTATTATGAAAAAAGAAGATAAAGAAAAATTAACTCCTGAAGAAAAAGAAGCACTAGAGGAATTAAGAAAAAAACTAGAACAAGATCCTAAAATTATTAAAAGAAGAAAATTAATTTTGATGTTTTCTTATGGTCTCCATCCTAACTTTTTTATTCATGCATTATTGATGTTAGTAGTTAACATATTAGTATTATCAACATCACTAGGAATACTTCATTTAGGTGTTGTTAAAGATTTATGGTTATATTTTTTAGGTGTAGTTTTATTTACATTTGTAGAAATATCAATTAAAATATTTCTAGCGAGACTACTTGGACAAAGAGTAATTTATTCGGTAGGTTTTGTGGATTTATTTTTAGCATTTTTATTTTATGTAATTTTTGTTTCAACTGAAATAATAAAATTTATGCATGCTTGGGAAATAGTAATAGTGGCGTTTTTCTTTTTAATAATTAGATTTTTTGTATCATATTATCTAAAGAAATTTGTGTATAGGAGAAGATTAAAAAATGAAAAAAGGAATTAAAGTTATTCAGTTAGCGGAAGAAAACAATTTAAAAATTCTTGCAGGTAAAAAGGGATTAGAAAACTGCATTACTGAACAAATGATTTCGCGTCCAGGAATTGAAATTTCGGGATTTATGGATTTTTTTGAACCTAAAAGAGTTATTTTAATTGGTTCAAAAGAAGCCTCTTTTTTAGAATTGTTTAGTGAGGGTGAACAAGAAGAAAAATTAAGAAAAATTTTAAAGTTAAATCCCCCAGCAGTGATATTTTCCACTAATGTTAAGGTGAAAGATATCTATTTAAAATTAGGAGATGAGTATAATATTCCAATTTTAAAAAGTAAATTAAGAACGACCCCTCTAAGTTCTAAACTATATAGTTATCTCCAAGAGTATTTAACAGAAAGAAAAACTGTTCATGGAGTTTTGTTAGATATTAATGGTATGGGAACTTTAATTATTGGTAAAAGTGGAATTGGTAAAAGCGAAACGGCACTTGAATTAATTAAAAGAGGTCATATTTTAATTAGTGATGATAGAGTTGATGTTTTTCAAAAAGACGTTGGTATTTTAATTGGAGAAGCACCGAAAATACTAGAAAGATTTTTAGAGGTAAGAGGTATTGGAATTATTGATGTTGTCTCAATGTTTGGGGTAGGGGCTTATAGAAATCAAAAGAAAATTAGACTAGTTGTTGAACTAGAAAAATGGGTAGAGGGTAAATCATATGACCGTTTAGGTTTAACTAGTAAAACAATAAAATATTTTGATACGGAAATTCCTAAGGTAACTATTCCAGTCTTACCAGGAAGAAACCTAGCTTTACTAGTAGAAGCGGCAGCGATGAATCAAAAATTAAAATATTTAGGTTATCATGCAGCTTTTAACCTAACAAGAGATATTATGAGGAGTATTAACGAAAATGAAAAAAGTAAAAAATAAAGATAAATTTATAGAACATTTCATTAATTTAAAAACACCATATTTAATTGGCTTGTCTTTTGTGGGGTGGTTTATTTTACTATTAATTCTCGCTACCGCAGGCCAAACGCCACCATATAAAAGTACGGCTATTGAAATAGGAAACTTTAAAATTGCGTGGTATGCAATCTTTATTATGACAGGTATTTTATTTGGAGTTATTTTAGCTGTTTATGAGGCAAAGTTTGTCGATATTAATAAAACGCATCTTTTAGATGGTGCAATGTATGCAATAATTTTATCGATTTTAGGAGCGAGATTATATTATGTAATTTTTGATCCCGATAAGGCAAATAATTATAGAAACATCGGTGATGTTTTTAATATCGCAGGCGGAGGAATGGCGATTCATGGGGCCATTATTACGGCGATAATCTTCGTGATAATTTATTCTAAAATTAAGAAAATGAATGTTTTTGCGTTAGCGGATTTATTAGCTCCTGGCTTATTAATTGGACAAATTGTTGGTAGATGGGGTAACTTCATGAACCAAGAAGCACATGGTGGGCCAATTAAAGAAGGAACATATAATATTCTTAAAAACATTATTCCTAAATTTATTATGGAAAACATGAATATTGGGGGCACTTATTATCATCCAACGTTTTTATATGAAGGATTGTGGAACTTAGTTGGATTAATCATTATTTTAATTGTAAGAAGAAAGCGATTATTAAAAGTAGGAGATTTAATTGGTTATTATTTAATTTGGTATGGCCTTGGAAGAGGATTATTAATTGAACCATTTAGAACGGACCCTTTATACATCGGTGCATTAAAAGTAAATATTTTATTTTCAATTGTTTTATTTGCGGTGGGTGGAGCAAGTTATTTAGTTGTAAAAAACATTTTAAGAAGAGACTTACCTTATTATTTAGATTTAGTTAATGAAAATAAAGAAAAATTAAAAAATGAAAAAAGTTGATACGTTTTTGTTTGATTTAGATGGAACAGTTCTTGATTCTAATAAATTAATTATTGACGCTTTTAAGTATGTCTTTAAAACTAAGTTTCCCGAGTTAATTTTAACAGAAAAAGAATACTTATCTTTTATTGGACCAACCTTATGGGCATCTTTTTCTAAATATGAGCCAGATAGGAAGAAAGTTGATGAATTAGTATTACTTTATAGAGAATACAGTGATTTATATTATGATGATTTAAAGGCTTTTAAAGGAGCTGAAGAACTTTTTAAAACATTAAAAGAAAAAGGTTATAAAATAGGAATTGTTTCTTCTAAAATGCATCATTTAGTAGTAAGAGCTTTAGAGGTAACTAATTTATTAGAGTATGTTGATGTGGTGGTTGGTTCGGAAGATGTAAAACGTCATAAACCGCATCCCGAAGGTTTATTACTCGCAGCAAAAACTTTAAAATCGAAAAAATCTCTTTATGTTGGTGATCATCCTTCCGACGTTAAAGCGGGCAAAAAAGCAAATATGTTGACTTGTGGGGTTAGTTATAGTTATCATAAAGACATAATAAAAGAAGAGCCCGATTTTATGATTGATGGTCTTCTTGATTTATTGGAGGAAAAATTTTATGTATGATGTGGTAGTTATTGGTGCTGGTCCTGCGGGGATTACAGCGGGAATTTACGCTAAAAGAGCGAATTTAAATGTAGTTATTATTGAGAAAAACGCACCTGGAGGACAAATGATTAATACTGGAGAAATTGAAAATTATCCAGGATATGCTAAAATTGGCGGCGCGGATTTATCAATGGAGATGTTTAATCACAGTTTATCTTTGAATCTAGAATATATTTTTGGTGAAGTTAAAGAAATTAAAGATGGACATATTAAAGAAGTCATCTTAAATAACCAAGTTTTAAAAACTAAATCAATTATTATCGCTACTGGTGCAGTTCCGCGAAGATTAGGAATTGAAAATGAAGATATGCTAGCTGGTAGAGGAATTAGTTGGTGTGCGATTTGTGATGGTCCGTTTTATAAAGGAAAAGATGTTATAATAGTAGGTGGAGGTAATAGTGCGGTAGAAGAGGGAACATATCTTTCAACACTCGCAAACAGTGTTATCTTTGTTCAAAACTTAGCGGAATTTACTGCGGATAAAAAGGCAGTTGAAATTTTATTAAAACGTGATAATGTTAAGGTTTTTTATAACAGTGTTGTAAAAAGATTTTTAGTTAATGAAGATAGTACATTTAAAGGTGCAGAAATCTTAATAAATGATAAAGAGGTAAAAACTCTTTTAGCCGATGGAGCATTTATTTTTATTGGCTTAGAGCCAGCAACAAAATTATTTGAAGACTTAGGAATTTTAGATAAATATAAATATATTATTACTAATGAATTAATGGAAACAAATAAAGAAGGAATTTACGCAATTGGAGATGTAAGAAAAAAACAAATAAGGCAAATTGTCACAGCGACTAACGATGGCGCTATCGCTGTACAAAACCTACTTAATTATTTAAAGAAATGGACGTAAGATGACATTTACAAGAAGCATTAAAGAAGAACTGACAAGATTAAAATTATCTAAAAAAGAAAACTTAGCTGAATTTTCAGCTCTTTTGGCTTTAAATGGCGAGTTTAACAAAGATGAAATTCTTTTTTCAAGTAAAAATCTCGCAACCATTAGAAGATTTTATTCTCTTGCGAAAGAATTATATAATCCAGAATTAGAAACTATTACCAAAGCTGATAAAAGAATTCCTAGTAAAGGTTATTTAGTTTTAATAAAATCAGAATTAAATAAAATAGAGTCTGAACATAAACTAGAACAAAGAGATTTAATTACTCAAAGTAATGATGAAAAAAGAGCTTATTTAAGGGGAGCGTTCTTAGCTGGTGGTTCTATTAATGATCCTGTGAGTGCTAATTATCATTTAGAGATTTATACAACTGATAAAAAAGAAGCGATATTTCTTCAAAGATTGATGAATGAGTTTTTATTGAATGCGAAAATTACTAAAAGAAGAGAAAGTTTAATAGTTTATTTAAAAGAAGCTGAAGCGATTAGTGAATTTTTAAAGTTGGTTAGTGCGTTTAGTGGTTTATTTAAATTTGAAGAATTAAGAATTCAAAGAGATTTTAACAATAGTATTAATAGAATAATTAATTGTGAAATAGCTAATGAAAAGAAAACCTTAGATGCGGCCAATGAACAACTATTGCATATAGGTTTTATTAAACAATATATGGATATTAATAATATTAATCCTAAAATTAGGGAAATTATGGAGTTAAGAGAAGAAAATGTTGATGCCTCACTATTAGAACTTTCTTATGCTTATGAACAAAAGTATGGAGAAAAGATTTCTAAAAGCGGAATTAATCATCGCCTTAACAAAATAAAAGCGTTAAAAGATGAACTTCTTAGAAGTATTAAAGAAAAAGAAAACTTAAACGAATAATGAAAATTAGATAGAAGAAATCTTGCGAAAAGAAACTAAATTATGTATAATTATGCGTTGAGGGACTAGTTATGAAGAAAAAGGCATTAAAAAACAAAGAACAAAAAGAAAAAAGACAAAATCTTATTTTTGGGATTATTAATGTAGGAATTATCTTAACGGTAACAATAACGATTATTGCGGTAATTGTGGTGAGTCTTAAAAAAAAGCCAGAAGAACCAAAAGAGGTTAAAAGATTTGAAGATTTAATTCATATTACGATAGATCAGTATGAAGCGATTATAAATGGTGAAGCTGCCTTAGCACCTAAAGATTATTTATATTCAGATACATATATTTTTATTTACAATAAAGACTATGATGCTTGCCCATTATGTGGTGAGTTAGATGAAGATATTAATTTAAAAGCTAAAAAAGAAGGAAAAACATATAACTTTTATGTTTTTGATATTAGTGTGGTTGGAAACGAAGGATTAAAAGATATTATAGCTAATAATCACTTACCAAATAAGCCAGTATTACTACATCTATATGGTAGTGAAGTATTAGAAACACATATAGATGAATTAGCGATTAAAACGGCGCTTTCAAAAATTTAAAGGGTCAAAAAGAGACCCTTTAAGTGCGATTTAGGAGGGAATAAAAAGATGCTAGATAAAAACTTACTTGAAGAAATTAGTAAAACTTTAGGCGTTAAAATCAAACAAATTGAAGCGGTATTAGAGTTATTAGAAGAAGGAAATACAATACCTTTTATTGCGCGATACCGTAAAGAAGTAACCGGTGGATTAGATGAAGAACAAATTAATGAAATTCATAAAGAATGGAGTTATGGTGTTAACTTACAAAAAAGAAAAGAAGATGTTATTCGTTTAATTGAAGAAAAAGAAATGATGACACCGGAATTGTTAGAAGCGATTAATAAGGCAACTAAACTTGTGGAAGTTGAAGATTTATATCGTCCTTATAAAGAAAAGAAAAAGACTAAAGCTACTGAAGCTATCGCGCTTGGACTTGAACCTCTGGCTAAATGGATGATGACTTTTCCTAAGGAGGGTTCACTAGAAGAAGAGGCTTCTAAATATATTACTGATAAAGTTTTAACGTGGGAAGAGGCAGTTATGCACGCGAAGTTTATTATCGCAGAAAATGTTAGTGATAATGCTGATTACCGTAAAGCTTTAAGAAAAGAAATGGAATTAGGGGGGATTTTAACTTCTAAGGCTAGAAAAGATGCGTAAAAGCTTGATGAAAAAGGTTTATATGATTTATATTATGACCATGAAGAACCTGTTAAAGATGCTCCATCTCACCGCGTTTTAGCAATGAATAGAGCGGAAAATTTAAAGGTTGTGAATGTTACTATTGAATCAGATAAAGAAAAAATAGAAGAATATTTAATTACTCAAGTTATTGGTAATGAAGAATCTTTTGTTAATGAAGAAGTTAAAGACGCGATTAAAGATTCGATTAAAAGATTAATTTATCCTTCATTAGAGCGTGAAGTTAGAACTATGTTAACTGAAAAAGCTGAAGATGAAGCAATTGATTTATTCGCAATCAATTTAAAAAATTTATTACTTCAACCTCCAATGAAAGATAAAACAGTTTTAGGCATTGACCCAGCGTTTAGAACAGGTTGTAAGTTAACAGTTGTAGATGAATTAGGAAAAGTTTTAGATAAGGATGTTATCTATCCTCATGAGAAATATATTGGGGAAAAGGGCTATGAGGCGAGAATTCCAGAAAGTGAAGATAAGGTAGTGAACTTAATTACTAAATATGATGTTGACATTATTGCGATAGGCAATGGAACTGCTTCAAGAGAAACAGAAATGTTTATTAGTAATACATTAAAGAAACATGAATTAACTACTAAATACGTTATCGTTAATGAGTCTGGTGCGAGTGTTTACTCGGCAAGTGAAGAAGCAAGAAAGGAATTTCCAGACTTTGAGGTTGAAGAAAGAAGTGCGGTTTCTATTGCTAGGCGTCTTCAAGACCCTCTATCAGAGTTAGTAAAAATTGATCCTAAATCAATTGGTGTCGGTCAATACCAACATGATGTTTCTCAAAAGAAATTAGGGGAAGCCCTAGACTTTGTGGTAAGCAATGCAGTTAACCAAGTTGGAGTTAATGTTAATACTGCAAGTGCATCACTACTTAATTATGTTTCAGGTTTAGATTCAAGGATTTCAGGAAATATTGTTAAATATAGAGAAGAAAATGGTGCCTTTAAAACAAGGGAAGAACTACTAAAAGTTCCTCGCTTAGGTGAAAAAACTTATGAACAAGCCGCAGGTTTTTTAAGAATTGTTGACGGAGATGAAGGATTAGATATGACTTCAATTCACCCAGAAAGTTATCCACTCGCAAGAAGAATTATGGAACTTCATAAAATTACTCCTAATATGTTTGGTCAACCACAGATGCAGTTAATGGTTGAGTTTATGGATAGAAGAAAACTAAGAAAAGAGTTAGAAATTGATAACTACACACTAGAAGATATTTTAGATGCGTTCGTTCAACCATTAAGAGATCCAAGAGATGAGTTTCCAGCACCAATTTTAAGAAGTGACGTGCTTAGCTTAGAAGATTTAAAACAAGGAATGCAGTTAGAGGGGACAGTTAGAAATGTTGTGGCGTTTGGGGCATTTGTTGACTGTGGTCTACAGGAGGACGGCTTAGTGCACATCTCTAAAATGTCTACTAGATTTGTAAAAGATCCTAATAATATTGTTTCAGTTGGTGATGTTATTAAGGTTTGGGTATTGGGGATTGATGAGAAAAAAGGTAAAGTATCACTAACGATGATTCCCCCTCGAGATAAAAAATAATTGATAAAAACGCTCCTTTGATTGACTTGTTAAAATAAATAAGTTATCATATAAGAGCGCTTTGGAGTAGTACTCAAGAGGCTGAAGAGGTGCCCCTGCTAAGGGTATAGGTCGGTGAAAGCTGGCGCGAGAGTTCAAATCTCTCCTACTCCGCCATTTAGAATTACCCCCTTTTCTATATACAAAAATAACCATCAGTTTTTAAGGCTGGTGGTTATTTTTCTTCTTTGGCTTGCAATTTATAAATACTTATAGTAGAATGATTAAGGTTTGCGGAAAAAATGGCCCGTTGGAGAAACGGTTAACTCACATGCCTTTCACGCATGCATTCACGGGTTCGAATCCCGTACGGGTCACCAA
>JAAZKC010000069.1 GCA_012800005.1 Acholeplasmataceae bacterium
AGAATATTGGTTTTAACGGTAAAGTGTATACTTTTCCTTATTTTTTAACTTTTCTTTTAAAACGTTTCTTAAAAGAAAAGGAACTGGGAACTTAAAAAGATATTTTTGTTTGAATCTTTAAATTTAATATCTTTTACAATTGGGAAATTATGAAAATCATTTACATTTTTTCATATTATTGATATAATAAGTCATATTCAAAAAAAGGAGAGTGTTGTTATTTTGAGTATAGACGATTACCTGAGGTGCTATACAGGATTTATTACGGGAACACTTTGGGTTGATATAATGATGGTATCCATCATTGTAGTATTTTTAATATTTAGTGCTTTTTTTAGTGCGACTGAGACAGCTTTATCTACCGCAAATGTAATAAGACTTAAGAAAATGGCAGAAGAAAAACGCCGTGGGGCAAGAAAAGCTGTGGTAATGATTGAAAATTATAACAGGACACTAACCTGTATACTAATAGGTAATAATTTAGTAAACATTGGTGCATCAACTCTTAGTGCGCTTATTTTTACTACGCTTATAAATGACCAAACATTAGCATCATTCGCATCTACATTTGTGATGACAATGATTGTAATTACTTTTGGTGAGATATTACCTAAGACTTATGCGAAAACTGACGCAACTAAACTAGCTGTGAGATTTGCGCCAATTATGTGGGTGTTTTATAAAATATTTTATCCACTTGGCCTAATTTTTATGGGCCTACAAAAACTAATTGCTAGAAAAGAAAAAGATGAAGTTGTCACGGGTGATGAATTAGAAACAATCATTGATACGATGGAAGATAAAGGAATTTTAGATGAAGATCATGCTGATTTAATTCAAAGTGCTTTAACTTTAGGAGATAAAACAGTTTATGATATTATGACTCCAAGAGTTGATATGGTCGCTATTGAAATTAATTATTCAGTTGATGAAGTATTATGCGAATTTTTTGATTCTCAATATTCAAGATTGCCTGTTTATGATGGCGATAAAGATAATATTGTAGGTATTTTACAAGAAAAAGATTTCTTAGCTGCGGTAATTAAAAAAGGTAAGAATAATGTAAATATTAAAGCTTTAATGCAAGAAACAATCTTCGTTACTAAAACTACTAGAGTGGATGATTTAATTAAAGAGATGCAAGAAGCTAAAAAACATTTTGCGATAGTTAGTGATGAATATGGTGGAACTAGTGGTATTGTGACAATGGAAGATGCACTAGAAGAATTAGTTGGAGAAATCTATGATGAATACGACAAAGATGAAGACGATTATGAAATTAACAAAATCGGAGAAAATCTTTATGAAATGAGTAGTGAAGTTGAAATGGAGGAGTTATTTGAATATTTAGATATTACTGCTCCTGAAACTAAATACGCTACTATTGGTGGATTTGTCTATGATTTAATGGAAGGATTACCAAATGTTGGTGATAAAACTTCTGTTACTACATCTAAAATTGTCTTTGAAGATGAAAAAGTTATTGATATTATTTATAAATTAACATTTAAAATAACTGAAGTAGAAAATAGACGTGTAAGAAGACTAACTTTATTAGTTGAAGAAACTGATGAAGAAATAGAAGATGAATAAATTTTAAAGCCTAAAATCAAAAACCGGATTTTAGGCTTTTTAAATGTGTTATTTTAAATACAATTTAAAAAGTAAGCGCTTATTAGGATTATAAACATACACTTTTTAATGTTTATATGTTAAAATACTTAATGGAGTTTAAAAAAGGAAAGAGTGATTAATTTGAGCATTTTAAATGAAATTTTAGAAGTTGAAAAGAAAGCGTCTGGTTATAAAAAATCTGCGTTAGAAGAAAGACGTGCTTTAATTGAAAAAGCTCGTAAAGAAGCTAATGAAAAAACAATAGAAAGTAGAAAGTTAGCTTTATCTAAGGCAGAAGAAATTAAGCGTGAAAAAGAAGTTGAACTTTTAAAACTTGAAAAAGAATTTTCTAAAGAAATTGAAAAAGTTAAAGCGGAGATTTTAAAAGATATTTCTAAAAAACAAGAAAAAGCCTTTAAATATTTACTTGAGGTGACGTTATGATAGTTCCTGTAAAGAGAGCCAGGATTTTTTTACTTGAAGAAGATTTAAAAAGTGTTCTTAAACTAATTCAAAAGAAGGGAATTATGATGATTACTAAATCTAATGATTCTCATGTTTTAGCTGTTAATGAAGAAGAAGATACTCTTATTAGAATAGAAAGTGCGATTAAGCATTTAGAATCTTTTAAAACGAAGAAAAACTTTTTTGAATATAGAGAGGTTTCCAAAGAAGATTTTAGCGAGATAAAAGCTGAAGATATTAAGTTTTTAGGTGAAGTTTTATCATCAAAAGAATCTTTATTTATGCTTGAAGAAGAAGAAAAAGCTTTAACAGAAGAAATTAACACTTTAACTCCATTTGAAAGATTAACATTAAATCTACAAAGTATGCATAATGCCACTTATGTTAAATTCTTTAGTGGAAAAGTTCATGAAAACAATGAAAAGTTATTATTAGATTATTTTAATAAGCATAATATTGCTTATGAAGCATTAGGAAGTAATGAAAATAGTCATATATATACATTTGTGATTCTTAAAGAAGAAGAGCCGATGTATTTAAATGATATTAGAGAGTTTGACTTTAAAGAAGTTAACTTACCTAATGAAAATTTAACATTGGGTGAATATTTAGCTGGTTTAGCTGAAAGAGTAACTTTCTTAAATCAAGAAAAGGAAGTTTTAAAAGAAACTATTTTAAGTCAATTAAAAGAAATAAAGAGACTTTATTTATTATATGATCAAACTTTATCTTTAAAAACTAGAAAACTTACACCATTTTTAAAAACTGAAGAAACAGTTATTTTAGAAGGATGGTTAAGAGTAGATGAAGAAGAACATTTAAAAACATTACTTAAAGACTACACTTTTGAGTTAGAACTATTTGAAACAAATGAAGAACCACCGACAGCTTTAAAAAATAATAGGTTTGTAAAAAACTTTGAAACAATTACTGATTCATATAATGTTCCTAATCATAAAGAAATAGATCCTAACCCACTAATGAGTATTTGGTATTTCTTGATCTTTGGAATTATGTTAGCGGATATGGGATATGGCTTAATGCTGGTGATTGGTTGTGGCTTATTATTAAAATTAAAACCACCTAAAGGTGAACTTAAAAAACTAATTAAAGTGTTTTATTATTGTGGCTATTCAACAATAGTAGCGGGATTATTATTTGGTTCTATGTTTGGCTTTAGCGTTGATATAGGTGCTTTAATAGGAAGGTTATTTAATCAAGAAGGTTGGACAACCGTTATAATGAGTCCGATGGATAATCCTCTTGAGATGTTAATCTTCTCACTAGGATTAGGGATTTTGCATATAATTTCAGGATTAGTGATGAAAGTAATTTTATCATTTAAATTAAAAGATCCATTAAGTGCTTTAGCGGATGGGATATCTTGGATACTTATTTTAGTGGGATTAATTTTTGCGGCATTAAACTTAGCGTTAGGCGGTCAAATATATTTAATTATTGCGGGAGTTCTTGCGGGAATAGGTGCCTTACTAATATTCTTTTTAGCGGGAAGAGAAAAGAAAAACATTTTCGCTAAAATTGCCTCAGGTTTAGGTGGTTTATATGGCGCTTCAGGATATTTAAGTGATATTTTAAGTTATTCAAGAGTTTTAGCGTTAGCTTTAAGCGGGGCAGTAATTGGTTTTACCTTTAACTTACTTGCGGGAATGATGCATGGATCAATTATTGGCTATTTATTTGCGGTTTTAATTTATATATTTGGACATTTATTTAACTTTGCGATGAATTTACTTAGTACATATATTCATGATGCAAGGTTACAATACATTGAATTTTATGGAAAATTTTATATTGGGGAAGGTTATAAATACCAACCTTTAGAAATAAATTTAAAATATTTAGATAATATTGGAGGAAATAAATAATGAGTTTTGGATTAGTTATGGCATTAATGGGTGCGGCAGTAGCGGCATCATTAGCGGGCGCAGGAAGTGCGTTTGGGGTAGCGATTGCGGGTAAAGCATCTGCGGGAGTTTTAGCTGAAAAGCCTGAGTTATATGGTAAAACACTATTACTTCAAGCCCTACCTGGTACACAAGGGATTTATGGGTTTTTAGTGGCGGTTTTAATCTTAGTTAAAATAGGCTTACTTGGTGGTACACCAGTAAACTTAACTGCGTTTGATGGATTTGCCTATTTAGCTGCGGGTATTCCAGTTGGATTTACTGGAATTACTAGTGGTCTTTATCAAGGTAAAGCTGCGGCAGCTTCAATTTTAATGACCGCTAAAGATCCTTCACTTTCAACTAGAGGGATGATTATGACAGCTTTAGTTGAAACATATGCGATTTTAGGATTACTAGTTAGTATTTTAATTTGGTTTGCCTTATAAGAGTTGATAATATGACATTACTTAAGAAAATCGAGGAAAAAGGCTTAAAAGAAAAGGAAGAAATCTTAAAAGAAACTAAAGCGGAAGTTGACGCTATTTTAAGTGAGGCTAAAGAAAAAGCATTAAAAGAAGCAACTAAAATTGTTGAAGAGGAAACACTAAAAAGTAAAAGAGAAATTGAACAAAGAAAAAACGCCTTTGAATTAGAAAAACGTCAAGCAATCTTACTGGAACAATCTAATCAAGTTGACTTAGTTATTGATAAACTAAGAAATCATTTACTTAATTTAGAAGGTGAAGACTTACTTAAATATAGTGTTAGTTTAATAAAGAAAGAAACTTTAAGTGGCGATATTATTAGAGTTGCTAAAAAGGACTATAATAAATACTTAAAGGCTTTTTCTAGTAGTAAAAAAGCGGATGTGGTAGTGTTAGATAAACTAAATAAAGCCTTAGGTAAAGGCTATGAATTAAAACTAGAAAGTATCCCTGCAAATATTACTGATGGCTTTATTGTTTTAGGAAAAACTTATGATTTAAACTTTTCAATTGAACCTTATTTAGTGGAACTTAAAAAGAAATACGAGAAAGAGATCTTTAAGATATTATTTTAATTATGTTTACTTTTCAAAATGGCTATTATATGGCCAAATCAGATGAACTTTTAAAATTAAATGATTATGAAGCTTTAAAGAAGAAACCTTTTAATTTTGAATACCTTCAAAATAAAGGCTTTGGCTACTCAGAAGATATTAATGAGTTAGCACTTTATCAAATAAAAAGCTTAAAAAAAGATTTATTTAACACACTAGAAAATAATCCCGTGGTTAAAGTCTTTTTCTATGACATTGATGCGGTAAATACTAAAATCACTTATAAACATATCCACGCTAATACAAATAATAATACTATGGGTGGGGGAAATATTAAAGTTGAGGCGATTTATAATGCGCTTAAACATAATGATTTAAGTTTGTTAGAATTAGAAGATAAAGTTATTTTTGAAAAGTTATTAAAGTTTAATGGTAGTTATAAAGAAGTTAGTGAATATATTGATTATTTATTTTATGTGAGAAAATATGAATTAGCTAAATATAAAGAATTAAAGGCTTATTTAGATTTAGAAGTTACTTTGAAAAACATTTTAGCAATCATTAGAAATAGTTTTGCGGGAACTAAGGTATCATTACTTCCTTTTGGCTTAATAGAAGAAGTTATGAAAGTTGATGAGTTAGTTAAATACGCTTCTAATTTATATGTTGGTTATTTTGAAAAGCCTTTAAGTGAATTTTTAGTAGATCGAGATTTAGAAAAGTTATCTAATGAATTTAGGAAAGATTTTTATTATATATTAAAAGATTATGAGTATGAAATGGATTCTTTTGGAATCATTATGCTTTATGTTTATAAAAAAATGATAGAATTAGAAAACATTAAAGCCATTTACTATAATCCAGATATTAGTTTAAGTGAGTTGGTAATCTTATGATTTATGCGATTGGACCTACTGAGGTAACACTTTTATTTCAAAGTATTGGTATAAAAGCTTTAATAATTAGTGAAGAAAAAGAATTAAGGCGTAAGATTGATGAAATAAGTAGTGAGGCAAAGATTATTTTTATAAGCGAAGCTTTGAAAGCTTATGTTAGTGATATAAAGAAAAAGTATCAAGATTTAGCATACCCAATTATTTTACTTATTCCAATGGATGGAGAGTCTAGCGACATTGGAATAGAAAAATTAAAAAAAGATGTAGAAAGAGCCATTGGAATGGCGCTTATTTAGGAGGTTTATATGGAAAAACATGGAATTATCGTAAAAGTATCTGGTCCACTTATTGTGGCTAAAAATATGCAAGATGTTCAAGTTTATGACGTTGTGAGAGTTTCTGAAAAGAGATTACTTGGAGAAGTTATTGAACTTAGAGATGACTTAGCGAGTATACAGGTTTATGAAGAAACTGCGGGAATTGGTCCTGGAGAGCCTGTTTATTATACATATGAACCTTTAAGTGTTGAACTTGGGCCAGGATTAATTGAAGGAATTTTTGATGGTATTTTAAGACCACTAGATGTAATTTATGAACAAGCTGGTGCTCATATTCCCCTTGGAATAAACGTTGATAGTTTAGATAGAAGTAAAAAATGGAAGTTTGTTCCAACAGTAAAAGTTGGTGATAAAGTTAGTGGTGGAAATACTATTGGTTACGTTGATGAAACACCATCAGTTAGACATAAAATAATGACACATCCTCATGTAAGTGGCGTAATTCATTCAATAAAAGCGGGCGAATTTACAGTTAAAGATACTGTTTATGAAATAAAACAAGGTGATAAAATAACACCTTATACAATGGTTCAACATTGGCCAGTAAGAAAGAAACGTCCTTATTTAAATAAGATTGCGCCAAAAGAACCAATGATTACAGGTCAAAGAGTAATTGATACCTTATTTCCTATCGCAAGCGGTGGTATTGCCGCAATCCCAGG
>JAAZKC010000005.1 GCA_012800005.1 Acholeplasmataceae bacterium
AAGATGAAGAATCAAAAGAAGAATTCATTAAATGGTTTGACATTGTTATTAAACAAGGGGCTGTTGGTTCCTATAATCTAACCAAAGGGTTATATTGGTTTGAACCATCAGTCTTTGTTTGTTTAGATGGCAATACAATTGATTATATTTATAATTCTGGTCAAGTTCCATCTGATATTAAGACTTTGTCATCAATTGAAAAATATAAAGGTTTAAAGGGAAGCGATTATATCAATATAATTGAAAGATTGACAGAGGTTGCTAAAATAGAGGATAGTCCTTTTGAAGATTTTGTTGAGCTCTATCACATATCATATCATTATGCGAAAAATTCAGAGAAAAAAGGTCAGTATGAAGAATTCATTTTAAACGAAACTTCGATAATATATGAGGCTGAGCCCGAGATAATTTTTGATGCAAATATTACCCCTGGTCATAACACAATCTATTATGGTCTACCGGGCTGTGGTAAAAGTTATATGGTTGATAAACTTACTGAAAAAGTTGAAGAAAAAAATAAATTTAGAGTAACGTTCCATCAAGATTATTCTTATTCTGATTTTATTGGTCAAATTATGCCTGTGATCGGAGAAGATGGTAGGTTAACTTATGATTTTAAAGCGGGCCCATTTACGTTAGCTATAGAAAAGGCTTTGAAAACTAATACGAATGTATATTTAATTATTGAAGAAATTAATAGAGGTAATGCTCCATCAATATTTGGAGATACATTCCAATTGTTGGATAGAGATGACAAAGGAAAGAGCGAATATCCGATTACTCATAGTGAAGTCATTAAATATATTAACTCTTCTTTAATGAAAGAGAAATTATATATCCCACAAAATTTGATTATTTTGGCAACAATGAATACTAGTGACCAAAACGTATTTACTTTAGATACAGCATTTAAGAGAAGATGGGATTTTGAAGAAGTTACAAATAACTATACGGATGACGATCATCCATATGAACTGGTTTATGTTCCGGGAACCAATGTTTCTTGGACTAGATTTTATGAAACACTTAACAAGCGAATTATTAATAAAGCCGATTCTAATTTTGGATTTGAAGATAAACGTATTGGGGCTTTCTTTATTAAAAAAACTTCTTTATCAAAAACTCCAAATGAAAATGATTCTAAAAAAGCCAAGAGATTTGCTCACAAAATGATTGAATATTTATGGAATGATGTTGCTAAGTTTGATAAATCAAAAATATTTTCCAGTGATTATCAGACATTAAGTGATGCAATTCAAGGTTTCCTGGAACCAGGAAATCCTTTAAAAATATTTAGTTTTAATTTCGCAGATGGAAACTAAAAGTAATAAGCCTATATTACGGCCAGTAATAGGAGATAATTTTATTGGATTAAGGGTAGAAGATAATAAACTAATTTTTGATTATCCTGCAACATATAGAATAAACGAAAGTGATGATAGAGAATTAATATCGCAAATAAAGAAAATCTTAAAAACTATATCACATACTACCCAATCCGAACAATACAATTCTTTGTATGAACAGAACTCAGAACTTCAACCAAAAAGCGAGGTTTCTTTACGTGCGTACATTTACATAATAGACGATTATATTACCAATGGTAAATATAGAAATTTAGAAAGAATAATAAAAAAAGAAAATAGAGGTAAGATTAATTGGAAAAAAACTTTAAAACAAGTTCCATATTTTCAGGATGGAATACCGATTTATCAAAATATTTATACTGAACATAATTCTCAATATGACGATGTTATAGTTGATATTTATAAACATTGTTTGAAAATAGCTATAAAAGTATTGGGCTGGTTATTTGATATTGAAGAAGATGAGTATATTAAAAACACAATGTACCAATATGATGATGAAATAAAGGATTATTTTTTACAAGTAATTCAAAAAGAATTATCTCAAACATTTAACGATAAGAAAAGACATAGACTAATAACTATGAGAGAAATTATCTCGGGACTTAATTCAAAGGAAACCAATTACAAGGTATATGGTGTAGATAAATACTGGCCAGTATTTGAGTACATGTTGAGGTCAATGTTTGAAAATATTGATAAAGAACAATATAAAGAACTATATCCTAATACTTGGTGGATATTAAATGGAGAAAAACAAAAAGAACAAAGAGCACTAAGACCAGATATAATATATGAAGAAACAGGAGAATATTACATTGTAATAGATGCAAAATATTATGCATATGGTTACACCAAAAATCCGGATCATTTGCCGAAATCTTCAGATATCTTTAAACAGTTTGTTTATTCAGATAATGTAAAATATGTTACCGATGAAAAAACCGTCTATAATTGTTTCATTATGCCGTTTAATAAGGTAGACGATAGCGAAGAGAATTATAAAGAAATTGGTTTCGCTATATCAACTAATAGAGAAGAAAAAGACAAAATTAAAGGAATATTAATTGACCTTACATTTTTAATAGAAGAATATTCTAAAAAAAATCGTGAAATTGAAGCTAAAAGAATATATAAATTAATATCAACATAAATTATTAATAATATGTTTTGATTTTAAGAATTGGGAGAAATTATATGCAAAAAGATTATTATGATAGATTGGAAGAAGTAAGAAAAGATCTAAATAAGGAAAATACAATTATAATAACCAGTAATGGTTTCGATTTACAATGCGGGTTAAAATCTCATTATTCAGATTTTTTGATTGGTGTATTAAATCCGTTACAAATTTTGAATATTTAAAAAGTATTAGTTCGACTTATACGCAAGACTATGAAAATGTAA
Organism: Acholeplasmataceae bacterium; assembly: GCA_012800005.1. Classification (GTDB taxonomy): domain Bacteria; phylum Bacillota_I; class Bacilli_A; order Acholeplasmatales; family UBA5453; genus DUQU01. Next base: position 2,775 of record JAAZKC010000005.1, read on the forward strand.
TGATTGCATTTATCCAAAACAGAGATTTAACTGTTTGGGATTTGTATTTTTTATTTAAAACTCAATTGCGAGATAATCCTTGGTGTGATGTTGAATCCGCGATAAACGAATCTATACAATCTGGTTTTTGGGAAGTAGTCTTAAATAAAGTTAAAAAGTATCATGAGAATTGTGAATGGATAATTGAGGATGATTATTTTATTTTTGCTTGGGCAATTAATGAGAGATATTTTGGTAATGAGTATTGTGCATCTCACAAAAAAGGGATTCTTGGGAACTTCTTAAAAAAGACACAAATTATAAAAGATAATTTTTTCGATAACCTATTATTAGAATTAAAAAAATTTGAATTAAGGTTTTCTGAATATATAAAAATCCAACTGAAAAAGCAAGGCTCAGTCTATTTTTACAAGCAAAAGAAACTAATAGATATGCTTTTAAAAGCAACAAAAACCACAGGGAATGTAAAAGTTATTTCATTTAATTATACACCTTATGAAAATGTTGATTTTCTTAATATTCACGGAGATTTGTCTGCGCCTATTTTTGGTATAAGTGACATAATAAATAAACAAGATTATGGACATAGGTTTACAAAATCCAAGCGAAGAAGACTAATTTCTAATTTTACAGCGCTATATAAGTTTATAAAATTTCGCGAAAATAATTTAATTTTTTATGGAACGTCATTTAATCAATTAGATTTAGATTTATATAAGCAGTTAATTGAAAAGTTTGGCGGCAAAACGATGTATTTTTGTTATTCGGATTATGATGGTAAATCACAATTAGAAACATATGACAATAAAGTTGAAAACATGTTTAAGACAATAAAAAAAGAACCATTTCAACACTTAGTTGATAATGGTGACGTTGTTTTTGAAAAAATAGAAAACATTTAATTAAATAACCAGGGCTCATCCCTGGTTATTTTTCTTTAAGGGATATAGTATTTTTAATTATAATATGATAAACTTGATTTGAAAGTTATTGATAACTTTTAAGGGGGCGTTAAGATGAAAAAGATTTTAATTTCAGTCTTGTTAGTTATGATTTCATTATTGGGAGCTTGCGCGAAAGAAGTTCCTAATAATAATGATAATGGTGATAACAACGAGGAAGAACAGCCGATAGTGATTCCTGATTATAAAGTTTATACCCTTCA
>JAAZKC010000070.1 GCA_012800005.1 Acholeplasmataceae bacterium
AACATTAAAAATACGTCCTAATTCGACAACTATCTCAACTGGTGGTACAGCTTGGCCACGCTCCCACCGCGATAAAGCTTGACGCGTCACATAAAGCTTTTCCGCTAACTCTTCTTGAGTTAAATTTCGTGATAGTCTTAGTGATGAAATTTTCTTTCCAACTTCGTAAGAATCAATCATTTTATTCTCCTCACCTATATTGTAGCACCGATAATTCACGTTGTCACGCAACAATTTGTTGCATCTATTTTATTCAAAAACAAATGTTAAATCTATATCTTTGTATTTCTCTTTATATAATGATTCAACTTCCAAAGCCAATGGATCGGTTGAATCAACTTCTATTTCAATCGCTTCTAATCTGCTAGATAAATACTTGATTGCTGAATAAAGAAAAGGTTTGAAGGTATTATTATCTTTACTACCAAAATAACAAATACAATCAAGCCATTCATCAAAGAAAAGCGCATTTGCTAGACTTCCATCTTTAAATTCGCAAATAGCATCTTCAGGTAGCGCCTTAATAAAGTCTTCTTTCGTACCAGTAAATGCGTTGATTGACACATGAGTATCTAAATAATGCTTATATGATAATTCTATCGCTTCATCATATTCTTTATTTCCTTTAGAACATAAAATAAATTTAACGGGCTCTATTTCTAAATTTAATATATCCTCTTTTAAATATTTGCATATTGAAGTCGTTCTTTTTAAAACAAAGCCTAAATCTTTGATTATTTGAATAACTTTTTTATATCTAAAATGACAAGTTAATTGAAGTGGCTTTTCAAAATATTTTTTGATTTTATCAAAATATTTTTTCTTATTAAGCTTTTTAAATGTTTTTGTTGTTGGATTAATATATTTATTATTGTTATGAAAAGGGTTATCGTATGCATAAAAATGCCCCACTAACTTTTCATCTTCAAACACATTATAAACTTCACATTTTAATTTTTTCGATATTTTAACAAACCTTATATCAATCATCGTTTTATTCCTTTTCTATTTGTTACCTAAATTATATCACGGATTAATCCGTGGTTTAACCTTACATTGAAAAAGGCCAATCTTGTGATTGACCTTTTATCATTATTTTAATTTGTACCTTCTAGTATATTTTTCTTCCCCGTAGTGTCTATTACTAACCCAAATAACTTCTTTAGTTGTTTGGTTAAAAACAATACTATGGATAGTATAAACTTTACCGCCAGATAATCCTGTAGTATTAACTCCTACTAGTGATAAGACATCCATCGCATCTTCTAAATCGCTAACTTTACCGCCTCTTTCACTTAAGGCTTGTTTGATGATGTTATATCTATCTTCACCGCGTTTCATATCCCCCTCATCATAATAACCAGGAGTAATAATAAAGTTAGTAATAATTTGATATTTATCAGTTCCCGATAAATCTTGCACGTCACCTTTACGAATTACATTTAATTGTCTTAAAGTACCATCAGTATCAGTTGCATCTTTTCCGTGAACGTATTCTAAGATTGCTGAATCTCCATTAGCGTCAGCCACCATATAATGAAATGATGTATTAGCCGAATCATGAAGATTATAGTTTTGAGCGATCGCTATCGCCTCATCAACTGTTGCCGCATAGTCCAACATCATTCTTAGTAATACCGTAGAAGTAGTATTTGGCTTTGTTGGGTCGTTTTGGTCAGTTGAATGACTTTCGTTATTAGGGCCTTGATAACTCATAAAAATACCTAAAGTTAACCCTTTTTCATTCATTCCGTCAAGTGGTGCATATGCTGCCGCAAGTGTATTAAACTTAGAACCAATACCTTTCATTTTACTATTTGGATTAACTCCGACAAAGTTTAAATCTACGGTAGATATTGATTGATATCTTCCTTTTGGTTTAGTATGAACAATTGCGACATTAGTTTTACTCATATCATAATTTCTACCAAAAATACTATCTCCGTTTTCAGCTTTTACTGAAAATGATGAACAACCAATTTCAGATTCTTCGATTGATAAATCGAATAATCCGCGTGTGATTTTGCCAGTTAAGAATTTAATTAATTCTTTATCATTCGCTATACCACCTTGAATAATATAATCCTCTAAGAAATAATCTCCGTGAATTGTCATTTCATAGACATAGCCGTCTTCACCGCTTCCTGGCATAATTTCTTTAATTGAGGCTAGTGTTCTAATTTCATTTCTCCAAGTAATTCCGACTACTAGAGCTAACATTAAGATTATCCCTAAAATTGCTGATAGGGTAATCGTAATAATTCTTTTTACTAATTTACTCATCTTTTTAATTTCGTTCTCTATATGAGAACTCCCCTTCTTCCCTTATTTTTTTACTCTATATCTAAAGGTAAATTTTTCATTACCAAAGTTACGATTACTAATCCAATAAACTGTTTTTTCTGTTAAATTATAAATTGCACTATGGACAGTAACACACTTAATATCGTTATCGTAGTTTCTTAAAGCTGAAGCACTTAAAATAGACATGGCATCTTTTTCGCTTTTAACAATTCCTTTTCTATTTTTTAATTCTTTTAAGACAATTTCATAACGATCATAACCATATTTATGATCTCCCTTTAAATAATAATTAGGATGAACAATAAAATTGGTAATAATTTGATATTTATCGGTTCCCGCTAAACTTTTCGGATCATTTTTATAAGTTACTTTTAATTTTCTTTTTGATCCGTCAATATCAGTTGAATCAGTTCCGGTGATATATTCTAAAATTGCAGAATTACCATTAGCATCAGCTACCATATAATGAAATGATGTATTAGCTGAATCATGCATATCATAACTTTCGGCAATTGCAACTGCTTCTTCGATTGTTGCTGCGTTATCTAACATTAAACGAAGTAATGTTGTTGAAGTAATATCTGGCTTACCAGTATTTTGATCGGTTGCTACAATTGTTTCACCAGGGCCTTGAAAACTCATAAATATCCCAAACGATAATCCCTTTTCATTAATCCCATCAAGCGGTGCATATGGTGCAGCTAAAGCGTTAAATTTAGCGCCCAGACCTTTAATTTTTGTATTTGGATCAATTCCCAAAAATCTTAAATCAACGGTTGATATCGATTGGTATCTTCCTTTCGGTTTTGTATGAACTAACGCGACGTTAGTTTTAAACAAATCATAGTTTCTAGCAAAGATTGCATCACCATTACTAGCTCTTGCAGCATATCCAGTACAACCAACTATTTCTGGTTCTTCAATCTTAATTTTAAATAAACCTTTAGTAATCTTTTTAGTTAAAAAGTCAATTAAGTCTTGATCACTTTTTAACCCCCCACCTTTAACAAAGTCATCAAGATAATAATTACCATGAACTTTCATTTCATAAACATAACCATCTTCTTCATTTCCTGGCATTATTTCTTTAATACTTTTTAAAGTTTTAATTTCATTTCCCCAAATAATTAATACTAATATTAAAATAAGTAATATAAATCCCCCTAGAGATATCAGAGAAATGCCAATCCAATTTAATGCAATAATCATATTTAATACCCCTTTTTTTCATATTTTGACTTAAAATTAATAAGTCTATACCATTATAGCCAAAAGAATATTTTGATTCCATTTATTAAATAATTGTCAAAAAGTTTGGAGAATTATGGAATAATGTATTATTTATAAAATGCTATTAAATATGATTACCAAGCGAAAACTATAAAATAGACAAATATTTTATAATTAATGTTATAACAAAAAAAGGAGCTCGTGCTCCTTTTTAAATTTAGTTTATAGTGGCGGAGGAAGAGGGATTTGAACCCTCGCACCGGTCTCCCAGTCTAACGCGTTAGCAGTGCGTCCTCTTCGGCCTCTTGAGTATTCCTCCGAGTGGCGTACTCTATGTACGCCTT